>CAZZFJ010000001.1:0-92699 GCA_964653415.1 uncultured Erysipelothrix sp.
TTTAAATTAATTTACATTTTAATTGATTTTTTGTAAATCTCTAATTCAGGTTCACTAGCCCAAATGAAATGTCCAGGAATTATTTCACGGAAAGAAGGCTTATGTTCTGAATAGTCATGAATTGTTTTATCATAGATGATATTTTCTTTTTGTTTTTCAAGAATTGGATCTGGCAGCGGAACTGCTGATAAAAGTGATTGTGTATAAGGGTGTAAAGGATTCTTAAAAAGTTCCTCTGTTTCAGCCAGCTCAACAATAACTCCTTCATGAATAACTGCAATACGATCAGAAATAAAGCGTACTACTGAAAGGTCATGGGCAACAAATAAGTAGGTTAAACCTGACTCATTTTGAAGATCCTTAAGTAAGTTTAGTACTTGAGCACGAATGGACACATCAAGTGCCGAAATAGGCTCATCAGCAACAACTAACTTAGGTTCCATAACCAATGCACGTGCAATCCCAATTCTTTGACGTTGGCCGCCTGAGAACTCATGAGGATAACGTGTTAAGTGTTCTGGTAGTAAGCCTACTTTGTTAATCATTGCTTCTACCTTGCGAATACGATCTTCTTCAGAGTCATATAATTTAAAATTATGGAGACCTTCTGAAATGATGTAGTCAACTGTTGCACGCTCATTTAAGGATGCGGCTGGGTCTTGGAAGATCATTTGAACATTACGTACAACATCTTTCTCCTGAGCTTTTGTAATTTTTCCATTAATTTTTTTCCCATCATAAATAATATCACCATGGGAAGTTTCATTAATACGTACAATAGCACGCCCTATTGTTGTTTTACCCGATCCACTTTCCCCTACAAGAGCGAAAGTTTCACCTTTATAAATATCAAAATTTACTTTTTTTACAGCTACAAACTTTTTACGTCCTGAACCGAAAGTAACTTCTAAATCTTTTACGGATAAGAGAACTTCTTTATTATTTGTCATCTGTTAAACCTCCATGCTTACCATATGCGCCACCAACTTCAACCATTGCCGAAATCTTTTCATTAAGATTACGAATAATTTCAGGTTTCTCTACTTTAGGCGCTCTTGGGTCTAAAAGCCAAGTCTTAGCTTTATGAGTTGGACTGACATCAAAAAATGGGGGTTCTTCTTCAAAATCAATTGCCATCGCAAATGGATTACGAGGTGCAAAAGCATCTCCCTTAATGGTGTTATATAGAGATGGTGGTGTACCTGGAATGGAATAAAGGGATTCCCCTTTAATTCCTAATTGAGGTAAAGAACTGAGCAGTGACCATGTATAAGGGTGTTTAGGATTATAGAATAACTCTTCAACATTTCCAACTTCTACAATCTGTCCTGCATACATAACCGCAACACGGTCAGCAACAGCCGCCACAACACCTAAATCATGGGTAATATAAATAGTAGTAAACTCATATTCTTCTTGTAAATCTTTAATCAAATCAATGATTTGTGCTTGGATTGTAACGTCCAAAGCGGTAGTTGGCTCATCACAAATCAAGACATCTGGTTTACATGCAAGCGCAATCGCAATAACGATACGCTGACGCATTCCACCAGAATATTGAAATGGATACTCATTAAATCGTTTTTCGGCATTCGGAATACCCGTACGATTCATAAGCTCAATAGCCATAGCTTTCGCTTCTTCTTTTGATTTACCTTGGTGTTTGATAATTACTTCGGTAATCTGAGATCCAATGGTTAGAATAGGATTCAATGAAGTCATCGGATCTTGGAAAACAGTCGCAATTTTAGAACCACGAATGCCTTCCCATTCTTTATCTTTAACTAGATCAACTAGGTTGATACCATCATATTCAATGGATCCATTAGTAATGGAACCATTGGAATCTAACATACCGGTAAATGTTTTTGTTAGTACTGATTTTCCTGAACCTGACTCCCCAACAATAGCTAATGTTTCACCTTCATATAAATCAAGGGATACATTACGAATCGCTGTAAGAAAACGGTCACGAACTTTAAATTGTACTGAGATGTCTTTAGCAGACAAAATAGCTTTATTACTCATTCTAACCCTCCTTACATGTGAGTCTTTGGATCTGATGCATCAGCCAAAGCCTGTCCTACAATATATAGTGAAATAGTAACAATCGCGAGTACCGAAACTGGAATCCAAAATAGATAAGGATGGGTACTCATATTGACAACGTAATCTGAAATCGTTCTACCAAGTGAAGGTACCGAAGCAGGTAGACCCACACCTAAATAAGATAGGAATACTTCATAAGAAATAAATGCTGGTAGTGCCGATGAGACATCTGTCACAATAACTGAAATAAGATAAGGTAAAATGTTTTTTGTGACCATACGATGTGTTGGCGTTCCCAGACATTGAGAAGCCAAATTATACTCGCGATCACGCATAATCATAACTTGAACACGAATCATATAAGCTGTTCCCATCCAAGTTGTAACCGTCATCGCAAATAGTAAGTTCCAAAAACCAGAACCAAATGCATAGGCCAATACCATAACAATTAAAAGAGTAGGAACGTTTGAAACAACGTTATACATTTCAATCATAATCTTATCAATTTTTTTAGAGTATCCCCAAATAGCACCTACTACAATTCCAACAACAGTTGTAATAATAGTTGCGAGAATACCAATACTAATTGAAGTACGAGCTCCTGACCATACCACATCAAATAGGGAGTGACCATTTTTGTCCGTTCCAAATGGAAACTCTCTACTGGGCCATAAGTATCTACGGCTAAAGTCATTAACGTGTGTATTGTCCATGTAATCATATTGAGAAAAAATAGGTTGAATAAATGCAAAAGCAAATACAACTGCAAGCACTACTAGTAGGAACATTGCAACTTTGTTTCCGGTAAACTTACGCCACACACTTTTCCAATAGGAATAGCGTGGTGCTTCAATTTTCTCGGCAGCTAAGGCATCAAGTTCGACTAAAACAAACTTGTTATCTAAATCTTTTTGTGTCATTACTTGCTACCTCCTTTGCTTTGTAAACTAATACGTGGATCCACTTTCGTTAAGAGTAAGTCTCCAGCGAAAACAGATAAGATGGATAATGTTGTAAAAATGAACAACAAACCAATAACCATTGTATTATTATGTCCTTTAATGGCATCTGGAAGCATTTTACCCATACCGGACATTGCAAATACGGTTTCGGTAATAGTTGCTCCTTGAATTGCGCCAACAATTGATCTTGGAATACCATTCACAATTGGAATGACGGCATTTCTGAAGATATGACGTTGTGAAATTTCTTTATCAGAAAGTCCCTTTGCTTTCGCAAATTTTACATAATCTGCTGAGGATTGATCGATCATATAACGACGAATCCAAATAATTAATCCTGATACTGATAATAAACCTAAGGTTAATGTTGGTAAGACATAAGAACGAATATCACCAGGTCCTAATAATGGGAATAAAATTGGTAAACCAAATTTACTTCCAATAAATCTAACAAAATAAATAAAAGCAAGTGATGGAACAGAAATTAAGATAGTCACAAAGCCTACACCAATATTATCAGGTAGTAAACCTTTTTTACGTGCTAAATAAATTCCTGTGGGAACTCCTACTGAATATGCAATAAAGACTGCTATAATACCAGTCATCAAGGAAGTTGATAACATCGAAGGTGCATTTAAATTGCTGACACAATTCGCATAGTTATCATTAAATCTTTGAACATCAAATTTATCTAACGAATCCGTTGTTTTATACTTACATTTCTTTAAGTTTAAAGGCGAATTTGCCGTAACACCAGTTTCAAATGTTACCTGTTCTAAGACAGGTGACCCTTGACGATTAGATATAACATCCATAACTGGAGTTCTTTGGTATTGAGGGAACGAAACACCTAAATTTAAACCTACAAGATTTTGGTGTATAAATGGGAACGAACCATCAACATAGAGTAAACTCTTATGCTCACAACCACTACATGTTAAAGCAAATAAGCCTTGTTCCTTACCAAAAGAAACACCAATCCCTCGCTCTAAATCAGGATTGCTTGGGTCATTTACCTTCCATGGGTGATCAATTACAATAAACCCTTTATAAAAATTAACGACACGTTCTAAAACACCCAATTCACGTGTTGCATACACTCTGCCTGACACTGGCATTGTATCCACCACCCATTTTGGGTTGCTTTCCTTCCATGCATTAATAAAAGGGTTGTTTTCATTAGTGCCATCTTCATAACACTTATTATAATCCGCATCATTATCTGTAGCCATTTCACAAATAGCACTTGTTTCTGCGTAATCTATATATCCTAAAGTTTTATACTGTGAATTTTTATACGATAACATTTCATCTGGTTTAGATTTTAGTTTAGGGATCAGTGGATCGTTATCAAAAACTAAATCTCTAGGAACCATAGTGAAAATCATAGCATAAGCAATTGTAGTAACCAATAGGATAGACATTACCGATCTCAGTAATCTCTCTAATACATAACGTTTCATATAATGTCCTCCTCCGCGTAAAAATGAGGGAAGATAAACTTACCCTCATAATTTACAAAAGTAATTCTTGTCGCTATTATTTAGCGCGAGCTTTTTCCCAATCAGCTTTTAGCTTATTGTATTGCTCTGCAGTAACAGGTTCTTCTTGGATTTTGATGAATTTAAATCTCACATCCCCATTACCTGTCCATCCATAAGCTCTCGTGAATGGTACAATCTTGGTAACAGATGGAGTTCCACCTTGTCCATGACTTGGCATTTGAATACCTGCATCAACCATCCAAGCATCTGCTTTAGCAAATAATGCTAGACGTTTTGCTGTATCTTGTTCTGCATTCGCTTCTTTAAGGATAGCATCATAAGTTGCAAAGTCAAGAGCTTCGCGTACTGCTGCAGACTCATCTACAGTTTCTGGATTTGCTAGGTTATCTAAACCGATAGGTCCAAGCATATCTCCATTGTATGAGTTATAGATATTTAGGTATGTTGATGGATCACCATAGTCAGGACCCCAACCGGAAGCATTTGATAGATCGTAATCACTATCTGCTCCTGTTTTTGCGTTATATGTAGCTGCTAGATATTGCTCATATGCAAGTCCAACGATATTAATTTCTACGAAATCTTTACCTAAAGCATCTTCAACTGATTTTTTGAATGATTGTGCTTGTTGTACTTGTAATTGGCTTGCTTCATAGTATGGTAAATCCAATACTACTGGGAAGCTTACACCTTCAGCTGTAAGAGCTGTTTTAGCTTTATCAGCAAATGCTTTTGCTGTATCTACATTAAAGAATGCATCTTGACCATCTGATAGATCATATCCATCCCAATGTGCGTCAATAGCTTTTAACTCTTCTAGAACTAACTTTTGATAGTCTACTTCATCATTAATATGGTAAACACTTGCAAATTCTGGTGGCAAGAAATCATTACGGATTAATTGTTTTGCAGCATCTTTACCAACTGATTGTGCATTATAGTCTTCACGAGAGAATGCATGGTTAACTGCTTGACGGAAATCTTTATTTAAGATTGCTTTATGAGTCTCTGCTTGTTTTCCAGCATCTTTTGATGTGTTATTGAAAGAACGACGGTTTAGGTTCCAGTTGAAGTTATAAACAACACCATTTAGATCGGAGAAGATAACATTATCTTTGTGATCTTTTTGAATTGTTTTCCATGTTGGGTCATTTGGATAAACACGTGCTTGTGAGTAGTTTCCACTAGCAAAACCATTGTAAAGTTCACCTGGGTTATCTAACTCAGTGAAAATGAATTTTACATTGTCAAGGTGTACATTTTCTACATCCCAGTATGCAGCATTTTTAACATACTCAATTGCAGATTTTGATGTGTTATTTGTCAATAAGAATGGTCCGTTATATAGGATTGAATCTGGATCGACTGTACCGAAGTTAGCAGCTCCACCACGTGAAACTACAAAGTCTTCATGAACAGGTTGGAAAATTCCATAATTGATTTTTGTTAAGAAGAAAGATTCAGGTGCTGAAAGTGTATATTCTAATGTGTAATCATCAGTTGCTTTTACACCAACATTTGCAAAATCACCTTTTGGATTTCTTGCAAATTCTGCTAATCCAACAATACCTGTTACGATTCCAAGCATTTCTGAATTTACTTCAGCAGCATGCTTCATACCATAAACAAAGTCATGAGCAGTAACTTCAGCATACTCATCTCCTGTATTGGTTACCCATTTAACTCCTTCACGGATTTTAAATGTATAAGTAAGTCCGTCTTCACTGACTTCGTATGATTCAGCTAATGCAGGAATTAAGTTTCCTAGATTATCTAATTCATATAAGGTGTCGACAAAATTTTGTGTGTGGTCAGCATTAACTGAACGCATTGAAGCAGTATAATCTAATGTTTCAATATCAGTTGTATATACGTAACTATAGTCAGATACATAATTTACTTTACCGCCACTTGAACAGCCTGTTAGCACTAGTAGAGCTACTAACAAGATAGCTAGTAATTTTTTCATTCTATTCCTCCTTGAATAATGATACAGCAATATTCTTTCTGTATGTATTAAATTATAACCTATAGATGAATAATGTCAAGTAAACTTTCACAATTTTATCACTATTTTTGAAAATAATGAAACTTCGACTGAAAATTGTTACATTTAGTGTTTTTCACGACAAAATGGCCTAAAAACGAAAAAAATCACATTCTTTTGAGCACAAGTGTCTTTTATTGAGCTACATGTATATTCCAGAAAAACAATAAAATCGTAATTTAAAGCAATATTAGACGTATATTCTAACACTTCTGTGAAAATTTTCAGAGCATATAAGTAACGACTTACATTATGTCTCTGTATCAAAAGCAGTATAAATCCCCTTACAAATATATCAATTCATTCCAATAGATGATCCAAAACTTAAGCTAAATCAGTGATGGTTCAAATATTAAAATAAAATTTACATTTATTTTCAAAATATTAAGCTATATTATAATTCTAAGTATATAAAAAAAGCTGCTACATATAGTAGCAGCCGATTTAATCATTGAATTAAATATGAATTGGAAGTCCAAGTGATAACTCAGATGCATCCATAATTGATTCAGAAAGGGTTGGGTGCGCGTGAACAGTAAGTGCTAAGTCTTCTACATTCATGCGTGCTTCAACTGCAAGAGCAAGTTCACCAATTAAATCTGATGCCCCTACACCCGCAACTTGACCTCCTAAAAGAAGTCCTGTTTCTTTATCAGAAACTAAACGAACAAACCCTTCGGTTTGGTTTAAAGAAAGCGCGCGACCATTAGCACCAAGTGGGAACTTGGATACTTTAACTGTTAAGCCTTGGTCCTTAGCTTCTTTTTCTGTTAAACCTACTGTCGCGAGTTCAGGATCTGTAAAACATACTGCAGGGATTGCGACATAGTCAATTTCAACATTTTGACCTGCAATAGCTTCAGCAGCAATTTTTGCTTCATAAGAAGCTTTATGAGCTAAAGGAGGACCTGCAACGATATCACCGATTGCAAAGATGTTTTTATTGGATGTACGGCTTTGTTTGTCTACTTCAACAATACCGCGATCTGTCATTTTAACACCGGCTACTTCAAGACCTAAATCATCAGTATTAGGACGACGTCCTACTGTTACTAATACGTAATCAGCTTCAACAACAACTTCCTTACCTTCTGCTTCATAAGTTACTTTAACACCATTCTCTGTTTCTACAGCATTCTTTGCCATTGCATTGGTGACGATGTTAACATTTTTTAGTTTAAAGTTATCTTCAACTAATTTAATCATATCTTTATCAAATGCATTTAAGATGGTTGGTAAACCTTCTAAGATTGTAACTTCTGTACCTAAGTTAGCATATACACCTGCTAATTCACTACCAATGTATCCACCACCGATAACGATTAATTTCTTAGGAACTTCTTTTAGATTTAATGCGCCTGTTGAGTCTAAGACTCTTCCAGCAAATTTAAATCCTGGAATTTCAATAGGACGTGATCCTGTCGCAACAATCGCATTTTTAAATGTATATGATTGTGCTGAATCATCACTAATTACACGAAGTTGCTTTCTATCATTAAAGAAAGCTTCTCCACGAATAATTTGAACTTTATTCTTTTTCAAGAGCATTTCAACACCCTTTGTTAGAGTTCCAACAACTTGGCCATCTTTCCACTCTTGAGTTTTTGTGAAGTCTAATTCAACATCTTTAGTCAAAATACCAAATGCTGATGAATTTTTTGCTTCTTGGTAACGATGTCCCGCATTAATTAATGCCTTGGAAGGAATACATCCAACATTAAGACACACACCACCAATAAACTCTCTTTCAATAATTGCAACTTTTTGTCCTGTTTGTGCAGCACGAATGGCTGCAACATATCCACCAGGTCCAGATCCAATAACAACTGTATCCAGCTCTAGTGCTAAATCTCCTACAACCATAAAACTACACCTCCATTAATAGAATTTCTGGGTCACTTAATAAGCGTTTTAGTTCGTTCATTGCTTGTTGAGCCATCATACCATCAATAATACGGTGGTCAAAGCTTAATGAAAGATACATCATATTTCCAATACCTAAGGTACCATCTGCTTCAACGATAGGTTTTTTATCAATACGTCCCATTCCAAAAATTGCTACTTCTGGGTAGTTAATAATTGGAGTGAACCATTGGCCACGTGCTGAACCAATATTTGAAATGGTGATTGTACCATCTCTCATATCAGGACCTGCAAGTTTTCCATCGTTTGCATTTTTCGCATGAGTAACAACCTCACGGGAAATATCAAACATACTCTTTTTATCTGCATCTTTAATATTTGGTACGTAAAGTCCATGAGGAGTATCTACAGCGATACCAATATTATAGAAGTTTTTGTAAACAATTTCTTGAGTAGTATCATCAACACTTGCATTAAGTCCTGGGAACTTACGTGCAACTGCTGTTACTGCCTTAACAACATAGGTTAAGAATGTTAAACGAACATCTTGTTCAAGTGCAATATCTTTGAACTTAGAGCGGTGTGCCATAAGTTTTGATACTTCAACTTCATCAAATAATGTAACATGAGGTGCTTTTGCTTTTGAATTAACCATTGCATTAGCAATAGCACGACGTGTTGGAGTCATTTTCTCACGTGTAACATCACCCTTAGTAACTACAGGTGCTGCTGCTTGTTGTTTTGGAGCTTCAACTTCTTGTTTTGGTGTTGCTACTGGAGCTGTTGCTTTTGGAGCTTGTACAGCAGGTCCTTCTGATAAGAATCCATCAATATCTTCTAAAGTAACATGTCCACGTTTACCTGTTGCGACAACTTGAGTTAGGTCAACATTTTTATCGCGAGCATATTGGCGAACTGATGGCATGGCTAGAATTCTTCCAGCAATACTATTGTCAACATAGATTTCTCCTGCAACTTTAGCTTGAGGAGCTGCTGGTGCAGCTTGTGCTACAGGTGCTGGTGCACTAGCACCACCTGCGGTAGCAATTTCAACTAATGCATCGCCCACTTCTGCAACAGTACCATCTCCAACAATAATTTTGGAAATAACACCTGCTACAGGGGATGGAACTTCTTGAACCATTTTATCATTTTGAATTTCAACTAAAGGCGCATCTTCTTCAACAGCATCACCTTCTGCAACTAACCATTGAACAACTTCACCCTCTAAGATTCCCTCACCTAAATCAGGTAGATTGAATACAAAGATATTGGATGAAGCAGGGGCTGCTTCTGCAACAGGTGCTGCTTCAGGGGCAGCAGGAGCTTCTGCAGCCTTTCCATCACCATTAAACTCAACAAGGTCATCACCCACATTAGCGACTTCACCTTCTTGGAACATAATTTTTGTAATTGTACCACTTGTTGGAGAAGGTACTTCTTGAACCATTTTATCATTTTGGATTTCAAGTAAAGGTGCATCTGCTTCAATTGTGTCGCCTACTTTAACGAACCATTGTACGATTTCACCTTCGATAATTCCTTCACCAAGATCTGGCATTTTAAATATAAATGACATATTTCCTCCTAGTCAAAGTTCAATACTTCAAGAACTTTGTTTGCGATATCTTCTTCGTTTGGTAGCCAGTCGTTTTCAGCTAAACCAAATGGGTAAACTGTATCGGGTGCTGCAACACGTCCAATAGGTGCTTTTAGGTTTAAGATTGCACGTTCTGCAACCTCAGCCATAACAGCTGCACCAACACCGGCTTGACGTTGTGCTTCTTGAACAACAACTAAGCGACCTGTTTTTTCAACAGATGCAACAATTGTATCAACATCAATTGGAGATACAGTGCGTAGGTCAATAACTTCAACAGAAACACCTTGAGCTTTTAATGATTCTGCTGCTTTTAGGGATTCACGTACCATGTAACCATAAGTTACAATTGTAACGTCATTTCCTTCATGAGCAACTTTAGCTTTATCAAGATCAACTGTATAGTATCCTTCAGGAACTTCTTCTCTAAATGAACGATATAATTTCATATGTTCTAGGAAAACAACAGGGTCATTACTTTCAACAGCTGCTAGTAATAAACCTTTTGCATCTGCAGGATTACTTGGGATAACCACACGAATTCCTGGTGTTTGAGCCATAAGTCCCTCTAAACTGTCCGCATGAAGTTCTGGTGTATGAACACCACCACCAAATGGAGAACGAACTACAATTGGCATTTCACGAGTTCCACCTAAACGGAAACGTGTACGTGACATTTGAGTTGCAACAGAGTCCATAACTTCAAATACAAATCCGAAGAATTGGATCTCCATAATAGGACGGAATTTTTCGAGTGCAAGTCCGATTGCAAGTCCACCAATTCCAGATTCAGCTAAAGGTGTGTCAAATACACGATCAACACCATGTTTTGCTTGTAGTCCATCAGTCGCACGGAATACACCACCGTTAACTCCTACGTCCTCACCGAAAATCATTACTTTGTCATCACGTTCTAAAGCAATGTCAAGTGCCTCGGTAATGGCTTGTACCATTGTTAAGTTTGCCATTATTGATTCTCCTCCTTAGCTTCAAATTCTGCAATTTGTTCTTTAATTGTATAGGTTGGTTTTTCAAACATTACTTTCAATGATTCAGAAATCATTTGTTTTGGAGCTGCATCAGCATCCTTAACTGCTTGCTTAAGTTCTTCATCTACTTTTTCTAAGTAGCTTACTTCTTTAGCTTCATCCCAGAGTCCTTTTTCTGTTAAGAAGTTACGGAAGCGAATCAATGGGTCTTTTTTATCCCATTCATCAAAACTTGCTTGTGTACGGTAACGTTTTGGGTCATCTCCTGACATTGAGTGAGGACCAAAACGAGATGTAATGGTTTCAATTAGAACAGGACCATTTCCTGCTACTGCCCAATCACGAGCTGCTTTACTTACAGCATAAACTGCAAGTGGGTCCATTCCATCAACTTGAATTCCTGGGATTCCAGCTGCCACTGCCTTTTGAGCCAGTGTTACGGCTGCGGTTTGTTTATCTCTTGGGGTTGAGATTGCATAACCATTATTTTGAATATAGAAAACGGCAGGTAATTTAAACGCTCCAGCGAAGTTAATACCTTCAGCAACGTCTCCTTGAGAAGAACCACCATCTCCTGTATATGTAAAGGCTACATTTTGATCGCCACGGCGTTTAAGAGCCATTGCTGCTCCTGCTGTTTGGATGTATTGTGCACCAATAATAATTTGTGGTGGGTATGCTTTTAGATCTTCAGGATATTTATTACCTTCAATATGACCGCGGCTCCATAAGAAAGCTTTAGCTGTGGGTAAACCATGCTTAATTAGTTGTGGAATATCACGGTAACCTGGAAATAAGATATCTCCTTTTTCAAAAGCAAAGTGACTTGCTAACTGACTTGCTTCTTGTCCTGCTGTAGGTGCAAAGAATCCTAAGCGCCCTTGGCGTGCAAGTACAGTTGAACGGTCGTTAAGAGCTCTTGACCATAACATATTTTCAAAAAGCTCTACAAGCTCTTCGTCTTTTAAGTCTGGCATTAAGTCTTGATTAACGACTTTACCTGTTTCGTCCAAAATTTGGACCATTGGAAAGTGTGCTTCGAGATCTTTTAATTGCTTATTAAAATCGAGCACATTTACATTTTTTCTTTTTGTCATTTTCCATTCCCTTTCATAGTGGGCATTGCCCTGCTACTATACTTTATCATTTCGTGATAGAGCATTCAACGATTTTACCCTATCACTGTGAAAAGTTTTCATTTCTTCACAATTAGTGAAATATTACACTTAATAACTCTTCTTTTGTGATGGCACCAAAGTAAAGTTTTAACTCAAATTGATCCAAAATAGTTGATACTTCATGGATGTCAAATTTAACCCCTACCAAAGCATCCTCTATCCCTTGTACACCCTCAAGTCCCAAATAATCACCTAAAAATCGAATTGACTTTATAAAGCCTTTTTCTACATCGGCTAAAATTTCAACACGACCTCCTGCAAAACGATTTGCATTCTTAAGATTAAACTCCGGAGACTTACCATACACCCAATCCCACGTACTAAATTTTTCATCCGCTTGCTGTTGGATATTTTTAATATCTTGGGGACTTAAGATAATTTCTTCATCCTGTCCCTGATTTGAAAGATAAAATTGCAAGGCATCCCAAAAATCTTGAAGGGTTGTTCCTTCAGGAAGATGGTCTTTAATATTGGTGACCCTTGATCGAACGGATTTCACACCTTTTGAAATTATCTTATCAGGGGCTACATTTAAAGACTTCACCATATCCTCAACATTAACATCAAACATTAATGTTCCATGGTGCATCAATCGTCCATTCGCCATGCGTTGTGCATTACCAGAGATTTTTAAACCATCGATAAGAATATCATTACGCCCACTAGCCTCAGCTTCAACTCCCATGGACTTTAAAGCATCAATTACGGGTTGTACATATTTTTTATAATTTACTTTCGCCGGATCATCTACCTTTATCACAAAAGTAAAGTTTAAATTTCCAAAATCATGATATACCGCACCCCCACCTGATACTCGGCGTGCTACATGGACATGATTTTCATCAATAAACTTTTGATTAATTTCTTCCACTGTATTTTGGTTATTTCCTACAATTACAGATGGTTCATTTTGCCATAAAAAGAAAAAGTCTTCATCGACATCAATATATTTCATCGCATACTCATCCAAAGCCAAATTAAAAAACGGATTCGTATTTGAATTCTTAAGAAATCTCATAATTTCCTCCTTTATCAATACACTTATTTTAGGTATAATTAAGTATGAATACAAACAATATGAACAGAAAAGAGGCAGACATGACTATTGACTTACAAACACCATCTTTGGTGTTTTCCGCAACATCCTTATTAATGCTTGCATATACCAATCGATTCCTAACTATAGCAGGGCTGGTAAGAGATTTAATTGAAACACACAAAAGTTCTGATGATGAAGTAATTCTTCAACAAATTGAAAACCTACAAGTACGAATGAGACTGATTCGAAACATGCAAATATTTGGGGCAATTTCCTTTACCTTAGCCATCAGTTCCACTTTATTGCAGATGTTTAATGAAGTTCCAATTCAAGTTGCAGCTTGGGTCTTTGTGACAAGCTTAGTTGCATTACTAATTTCCTTACTTTTTTTACTTTTTGAACTATTACTATCAAATGACGCCCTATACACCCAGTTAGAGACACTAAAAAAGAGAAGTTAAACTTCTCATATATTTTAGTTCATGGGTCGAGTAGGTTCGGTTGCTTCCATGATAAAACCATCTAAAGCATCAAAAACATCACCCAATTGATTCGTGTCCATTTGAATACCCTGATGAAACATGAAATATTCAAAAAGAGGATCGGCTGTTCTTTCTTCCAAAGACTCTTTAAAAGCATCTAGAAATGAGAATAGCTCATCATGTATAGACTCATTGGCTTCTGCCTTTATTTCCTGTACTAAATCTTCATAACTATCTTCTAATTCATAAATGCTGATTGGACGAAAGAAAGGTAACACAATTTGTGGTCCACTGGTCCCATGGTTGTTGCTAAGTATCACTATACTTTGTACATTACTCATAATATCATCCTTTCACTATACCTATTATAACATATGTCCCCAAAACTTAAATTGAAATACATAAGGAGCCACACATGGAAAGAATTCAAAAACTACAAAATCTCACCCAAAACTCAAGTATGATCATTTCAGATCCTACCAATATCTATTATCTTACAGGCTATAAAAACGACCCTGGCATGCGAATGATGTTGTTAATCTTAAACCCGGATCAAAAACCCCAGATGATTCTACATCAAATGTTTCCAAAAGTCACCAACATCAAAACAATAACATACCAAGATGGGGATGATGTCACAGCGCTACTGGGTAGTCTTCTGACATCTAACTCAATACTAGTAGATGGAAAGATGCCAGCACGCTTTTTAATTCCTTTATTAAACAATCACAGAGTATTTCATGATGGATCATCCCTAATTGAAAGTATGCGTCGCATTAAGGATGACTCAGAAATCAAAAAAATGAAAATGGCCTCCCATCATAACGATCGCATTATGCTTGAACTTATAGATGAGATTGAAGAAGGGATGAGTGAAATTGAACTCACTCAACGTATTATTCAAAAACAAAGTGAGCATCCCCTAACAGGAATCAGCTTTGAACCCATAGCTGTCTTTAGCGAAAGTGCACAAGATCCCCATGCTATTGCAGGTGATAGAAAACTAAAAAAAGGGGACATGATTTTAATTGATATGGGTGGTACCTTTCAAGATTATCGCAGCGACATGACCCGATGCTTCTTTTATGGAGAAAACGAAACACTCTCCAAAATATATGACATTGTTCTTGAAGCAAATCTTGCAGCCATTAATGCCATTCAAATTGGCGTTCCATTAAGTACTGTAGACAAAGCTGCAAGAGATGTCATCACACAACATGGCTATGGTCCAAACTTCACACACAGAACAGGACATGGAATTGGACTGGACACCCATGAAAACCTTGATGTATCCAGCGCCAACGACACTTTGATCGAAGCGGGTATGTGCTTTAGCATTGAACCTGGTATCTATATTGAAGGAGTGGGTGGCGTTCGCATTGAAGATTTAATCTGTGTTACAGACAGTGAAATCCTTGTTTTGAATAACTTCCCCAAAACTAAAACTAACATATTATGAAAAAAAGAGTTCTTTCAGATTAATGAAAGAACTCTTTTTAACTAACCAATTACATCATGTTTTGATGGTAAAAGAACCCATAAGGCAACATATATTACGATTCCTAAACCATAACCAAATGATAATACCGCAACGATAACGCGAATTAAAGTCACATCAAATTTGAAGTATTCTGATAGACCGGCGCAAACGCCTCCAAGCATTTTATCATCAGTATCTCGATAGAGTTTCTTATTTCCATGATAAGCCATTATTACTTCACCCCCTACTCTACTCGTCTAATATATTCAATCACAACATCTTCTAAAGGTTTGTCATTGTAATCTCTTTTTGAAGCGACTATGGTATCAACAGTTTCCACACCATCAATTACCTGTCCAAATGCAGCATATTGACCATCTAAATGGGGTGCATCAGCAGTCATAATAAAAAACTGACTCCCTGCAGAATTGGGATCCATTGAACGAGCCATAGACAACACTCCACGAGTATGTTTTAGTGGATTATTGTGACCGTTGGATGAAAACTCCCCAAAAATGCTGTGTCCAGGTCCACCCATCCCAGTTCCTTGAGGGTCGCCCCCTTGAATCATAAATCCTGGAATTACACGGTGGAATATTAAACCATCATAGAAATTTTTATCCACGAGGTTTAAAAAGTTCTCGACTGTTTTAGGTGCAACTTCTGGATCAAGATTTGCAAGCATCGTTCCGTGATCTTTTATCTTAATTTCAATTTTCGTCATAAGTTCTCCTTTATCGAATCATAAATTCGCTCTCTAAATTCAATGTGTACTTAACTTGTTCGAGTTCTTTACGTCCCAAATGAAGGGTTCTTGTTTCATGCGTTTGCTTAAAGCCATTTTTTTCGTAAAACTTAGCTGCTCGCACGTTTTCTTTAATATCCCAAAGAAAAGCAAAGCGATAACCACGCTCAAGAAGTTCCATAGCCATTGCATGTAATAAAAGGCGCCCATAACCATGATCTACATATTCATGATTGAGGTAAATACTTTGTATTTCCCCAGCATCCTCTTGCGCATCACGTATTGAGGCAATACCCACAACATCCTTATCAGATACCATCACAAAGAAATCTTTATGATTTTGAATGCCTTCTAACCAATTTTTTTGAGTCACAGAATCAATAAACTCTTGCGTTAAGAAATCCTTATAAGTTTCTATAAAGCTATCAATATAAACGCGAGAAATTAATGATAAATTATCTGTGTTACGTACATTTCTAACTATCATTAAGGTCACATCCTCTTTCTCATCATACCATTAAAGCTATATAAAAAAAAGAAAAAGATAAGTCCTAAGACTCATCTTCACTCTCTTGAGTTACTTTTAAGATTCGTACACGTGAAACAACTTTCTCTTCAATCTCTACAATAGAGAATAAATACCCATTATAAATAAAATCTGAGACATCGGAGTTTGCATCCTCAAGTGTAGGCATTCTACCCAATTCACCAATCACAAAACCACTCACTGTATCATAGTCTTCAACAGGTAAATCCG
Organism: uncultured Erysipelothrix sp.; assembly: GCA_964653415.1. Lineage (GTDB taxonomy): Bacteria > Bacillota_I > Bacilli_A > Erysipelotrichales > Erysipelotrichaceae > Erysipelothrix. The sequence continues at coordinate 16,697 of CAZZFJ010000001.1, forward strand.
CTTGGATAACTTCCTCAAGATCTTCAAGATCAGCATATCCTTCTACAAGATACTCCCCTGAATGAACTTTATTAATCAGCACTTCTTCAACATCATACTCATCCATAATATTACCCATTACTTCTTCAATAAGATCTTCCAAAGTAATGATTCCAGCAGTACCACCATATTCATCCACAACAACTGCAATATGAGTTTTGTGAAGTTTTAATTCAGCAAACAATTCATCAGATCTTTTGGATTCTGGCACAAAATAAGGTTTACGCATACGCTTAGTAAATTCAAATTGTGTTGGATCGCCACCCTCATAAATATATGAAAGTAAATCACGCAAGTGGAAAATCCCAACAATATTATCAATGCTATCCACATAAACTGGATAACGCGTATAAGGCTCATTATGTACTAACTGCATTAAGTCATCAAAGCTGGTATTGATGTCTATCGCAATAACTTCAGTACGGTGAGTCATGATGTCTTCCACTTCAAGATTATCAAACTCAAAAATATTTTCAATCATCTCTTTTTCAATAACATCAATTTCACCTTGTTCAACTAATAAGCGAATTTCTTCTTCAGTAATCTCCTCCACAGCGTGTGGATCAATTCCAATAACAGATAAAATCAAGTTAGTTGAAAAGGACAAGAGTTTAACAATGGGCTTAAACACAACAGAAATAATAGAGATTGGGGTCGCTACTAAAAGGGCAAACTTTTCCGCATTGGCCATGGCAATTCTTTTAGGCACTAACTCACCAAAGACTAAAATTAAATACATGGTGACAAGCGTAATCATCACCACAGCTAAAGGTTTTACAGCAACCAAACTCAAACTTCCACCTGAAATGTTAACCAAAAAATTGGCCAAACCCGTTGCGAAAGCATCAGAAGCTAAGGCACCTGATAGAATACTGGATAAACTTACACCCACTTGAATTGCTGATAAAAAGTTAGAGGGCGATTCGATAATCGGAACTAAGCGCTTCGCATTCTTATTACCTTCTTCCGCCAATACATTTATTTTACCGTGATTAACAGATATAAACGCAAGTTCAGAACCCGCGAAAAAAGCATTCATCAGTATCAACAACATCATGATTCCTATTTGAACACCCATATATATTCCTCACTTTCGTAAGCTAACTTCCTACAATCCTCTGTATCTTCCATTCATGGACCTCCATTTTATAATATTTTAGAAGTTTAAGTTTCTCTTGTCAATAGTATATGACCGATTAATCCAACAACTGAATATAATTGAGAACCTTTAATATTTCATTTTTAACTCTAGATTCCTGATTAGCTTGTGTCTCACTTGAAAACAATTTATCTTGAAAAATAAACTTATTAGAATAAATAGCAATATGCAACTCTTGTTCATTCAGATAGAAAGAGACATTTTCATGATGCTTCTCATACAACTCCAAAATCTTTTGTGGAGACAAAACCTTAAAAGCTGCTTGAGCATCATTTGTATAGATCTTGTATTCCTTATTGAAACCAATACTTTCTAACTCAATCTTCTCTAAATCCGTTTTAGCAAAAAAACCTGGTTTATGCGGGGTAGAAAAATGAAACTCTTTATCAATAATATAAAGTTTAGAACTCAGCTTTATTTTAGGCTTAATAATGATCCATTGACCTATAAAATACGTATCCGTATGAGTCTGATCATTAACAGTATAGCTGTCTTTTACCTCAACATTAGAAAATTCAAAATCTAAATCGTGATAACGTGCCCGTAAGTAATCTGAACTTGCATAACTATTCCCAGAGTTTACAAGCTTTGTATCATAAATTCGTCTTTTATCAATTCCCTGTGTTGTTGTATAATGGACATTATCAAAAGTAGACTCCAATACATCTTTAACAATTGTTTCTTTAAATTTCTTATTTTTAAAATAAGAAAAAATACTTCCTATAAGAATAGAAACAAATACAACTCCAAAAATCCCAAATAGAAATCCCATAATATCACCAACCCAAATCTGGATTTTGAAGCTCTGCAGCTTCAAATTTAAGCATTGATAAGGATTTAACATTCAAACTCTCTGCAGCAATATTGCCAGGAAAAGTCTCAATTCTTTGATTGAAAATTGCGATATTCGAATTATATATTCTTCTTGCGGCAGATAAGTTATCTTCCGTTTCAACAACAGCATCTTGAAGATTTAAGAATAAGCGGTCTGCCTTTAGCTCAGGATAATTCTCACTTAAAAAATTAACACGCTGATAGCCCGACTCAATCTGGCTATAAGCAACTTCTTTTTCATCTAAACTCATACCCTGACGGACTTGTATAATTGAGAGCAAAGTCTCTTTTTCATATTTAGCATAAGCTTTAGCGACATCCATCAGTTTCATAAGCACTTGATAACGCTTTGCTAGCGCAATATCAATATTTGAAAAACTTTCCTGAATTTTAATTTGATAGCGTTTAATATCATTATAAACACTAACATACCACATCATCGGAACAGCAATAATCATCAGTACAATTAAGATTCCCATATACTTTCTCTCCCTGCAAGATATTTGCACTCTTGGTTTATCCTTACAACCTTGTTAAGTTGTGGGTTCGCCTTACATAAAATAATAACATTTTCTATTCATCAAAACTCTTTAAAGCTTCACTCATATTTACTTTATTCGCCTTCTTAGCCATACGGTAGTTAATTAAAATAGACATACCTAATGTTAAGACAAAAGCCACCAAATAAGCCGATAATTGCAGTTCATAATTAAACATAACCATATCGATTTCCGCTTGTGTTATTACAAAGTAATGGAGTATTTTCCCAAAAGCAAAACCAAAGATGCTCGACATCAAAGTTAAGATAATGTTCTCTCTTAATATGTACGATGAGAGCTCCCTTGTATTAAAACCTAGAACCTTTAAGGTGGCAAGTTCCTTCTTTCGCTCTGCCATGTTCATAGAAATTAAATTGGTTAAGACCAGAACCTCAAGAGCTAAAGCAGCCCCCACTACAACCCAAATAACAACATCAAAACTCTTCATCATATCGCCATAACTATCTTTTAACTCACCTAAGAATTGGACAGTTAAAACTTCATCACTTTGAAGTATTTTCTCTGCTAAAATATTATGATCTTCTACACTGGTTTTAAACAAAGTCATGTTGTAGTTTAAATTTGATTCCATGATATTTTCAAGTGTATCTTTACTTAAATAAATATAATGATTTGCATAGTTTTCCGTAATATGAGAAATATTAAACTCATATTTCTTATCAGAAATCATAATTTCAGTACTATCCCCTACTTTAACTCCTAGAAGTTTAGCCAGTTTTTCAGTAATCACTATATCACTATGTTTCAAATCTAGGGCTTCATGTTTCTTACGGTCTTGCAGCTGAATGAAATCTTGAAGTGAGTCTAAATCTTCTGCAGCATAGACGGATAAATCAAAATGCTCCGCTTTCGCACTTTCCACATAAACTTGAATACTGGAAGTGAAATCATCCTTATAATAATCATCTTTTCCATAGAATACTAAACCATCATATTGAATAATTTCTTCAAACTGCTTATCGACAATGGAGTAAATAGAATGCTCGATTCCAAATCCTACAATAAGAAGTCCCGTAGTTCCCCCTATACCCAATAAAGTCATTAAGAAACGAGTTTTATTTCTAAATAAATTTCTAAAGCTCACTTTATACAAGAATGAGAAACGTTGCCATAAAAATGGAATGCGTTCTAATAAAATTCTTTGGCCTGCTTGCGGGGCAACAGGTCTTAACAACTGAGCAGTTTTTTCTCTAGACACTTTCATACTCTTTACAAATGTAACCCCAACGGAGCTTAAAAAGCTGATTAAAACTGGAGTCCAAGCGTATGAAAACACAATTCCGCCTACCATATCAGGAGTTTGATACATGATTCGATAGGCATCATAGATTATTCTTGGAATAAAGTAGAAGCCAAAGTATAGACCTAAGGCCGTCCCAATTAACCAAGATAAGAAGGTGAAATAAACATATTTTAATGAAGTTCTTAAGGAAGAGTAACCTAAAGCCTTGTAGACACCCATTTCCATTCGATTTTCATCAATCATACGCGTCAGGGTACTGAGCGTAATCAATATGGATACAAGAAAGAAAATAATTGGAAAGACTTTACCGATTTTCTCAATACGCATGGAATCATCATAAAACTCATTATAACCAATGATAACATCCTCGCGACTTCGAACGTATAAAATTCCATGATCTTGTTTTTCAATTTGAGCATATGCTTTATCAATGTCACTTTGACCCTTATCTAATTCAGACAAGGCCTTCTCTTTTTCAACAACAAAATTTTCTTTTTCTTTTTCAAGTTTCGCAACGCCTGCATTGTAATCTTTGACGCCTTGTTCTACCTGATTATAACCCTTTAAAAACTCCTGGTTCATCGTATAAAGATCAGCGGTATTACTATCCAACTGTTGTTGGAGGTATGCTTTAACTTCCTCACTTGTTGCTTGAGCAATTTGATTTTCGATGCCCTTAATGACCATTTCAATGGCTTCTTTAGTTTTGAGGTAGCTTGCATGGGCAAACTCTAAGCGTTCATCTAAAGTTCCGGTGGTTATGGGAATAAAACTCAGTTGGCTAATTGCACTTTCTAACTGAGCTTTCGCTATTTCTAAATCTTTTTCAGCTTTATCAAATGCTCGCTCTGCAGCTTCAAACTGAAGATTTGCACTCTTTCTTGCTTCATCCAAATCTTTTTGGTGCGCTTGTAATTTTTCAATTTCAGGTTGAATTAAGCGATCAAAACGAGCCTTTGAAATGGCTTCTGCTTCACTTTCTAAATAGGATATATCTAAGTCTTTATCTGAAATACGAACCCCTGAGTATATTGCGGGTTCATGCAATTTAGGCAGGTCCTTGGCATACATAAAACCACTAACGGTTCCAACGCCCAACTTAGTATTCCCCCGTTCTAAGTTCATAAATAAACTCGACTCAACAAAACCAACCACATTCACTTCCGAAGTGTCAAAGAAGTCATTTTTCATAAGTTTTATGGTATCGTTAATCTCAAAACCATAGGTTTCCTTCATCACAATATCCAATACAACCTCTAAAGGCTTTGAAGGGAATTTTCCTTCGATTAAAGTTAAGTCATTTTTAGTCACATCAGATAGTTCAAAAACCTTAATGACACTATCAAAATCAGTGCTATGTCCATACATATCACTTTCATAAACTGGACTTACTTCGCCTTGAACAAGGGATTGAATATCTTCAACCATTTCACTGTCAATTCCTAACGAATGTTGTGCAAGAAAGTCTAAAACGGAACGCTCATCCATATAAGCGTCCCCTGTTTGTCTCATATTGTAGCCTGTCACTTGGATTCCCACAAAGAAACCAACCCCCAAAGTTGTAATCAAAGTGAGGGCAATGAATTGATAGGCTCTTCTTTTTATCTCTCTAATTAAATCTTTTACCATGCGATATCATCTACAGACATACTATTGTGATTTCTTTCATCACGTTCTACTTTACCATCACGAATCTCAATAACTTGATCTGCCATCTTACTAATAACTGAGTTATGGGTAATGACAAGAACAGTCATATTATAGACGCGACTACAATCTTGTAAAACTTGCAAGATTTGCTTACCCGTTTCAGTATCTAAAGCACCGGTAGGTTCATCACAAAGGAGTATCTTCGGATTTTTGGCAATTGCACGAGCAATTGCCACTCTTTGTTGTTCCCCACCAGAAAGCTGTGCTGGAAAATTACTGAGTCTATCTGATAAACCTACTTGAGCAAGAATTGATTTTGCATCTTTAGCATCCTTTTTAATTTGGGTAGCCATTTCAACATTTTCTAGTGCTGTTAAATTTGAAATTAAGTTATAAGATTGAAATACAAAGCCAACATCATCACGACGATACTGAGTGAGTCCTTTATCACTTAAAGAAGAAATATCTTTTTGATCAACAAGGATGGTACCTGATGTGGGTAAATCCATGCCACCAAGAATGTTCATCACGGTGGTTTTCCCAGCGCCTGATGGACCCACAATAACTGTGAAGCTTCCTTGTTCAACAATAAAACTTACTCCATCAACAGCCTTAATTTCACGATCACCCATTTGGTATATTTTTCTTATATCTTTAACTTCAATGTATGGCATCTCTAATCCTTAATGCTTCTTTTAAGAGGGCGTCTTTATCATTGGCAATTTTTTCTTCAATGACTTTTGTAATGAGTTCATCTAGGATTCGTTTACGAATTCCAGGTTCAGCTTGCAGTTCGTCACCAGAAATTGCTAGATCTTTAATACTTGTTGGAGGTCTTTCTTCATCAATACGATTTAAGAACATTTCATAAGTCGCACATTTCTCAAGCTGATACTCGGCGTTGTGATTCTTAGACATATTATCAGCCCGTTTAAACTCGACTAATTTACGCATAAAATCTAAACCATTGTAGTGAACAAGTTTCTTCATTTCAATATAATCCAGTGGAATGGATAAATCATGTAATAGAACAATTTTTCGGATAGTATCTTTGTTGATTCCTTGTAAATTCCACTCGCTAAAATAACGATTCATAATTTTTAAACTTTCAGTGGCATGATTGGGATAACTAAAAGTACCATCATTATTTGCTTTTTTAGTCGTTAATTTACCAATATCATGGAATAAGGCAGCAATCTTAAGTTCTGTTCCCTTAACATTATTAACCACACTTGTTGTATGTTCAAACAAATCTAAATGATGGAAAATACTGTTTTGGTCAAAACCAACGGCTTCCTTCAGTTCTGGAATGATATTATGAACCATCCAAGGATACTCATTTGCATATTTTGCGAAATGTTCAGCTTCAATAAAACCAATAAAATCATTTTCAAGTTGCGATAAACCCAACTCTGCAACACGATAATAGTGCTCTTTAACAACACGGAATGTATGAGTTTCAAAAGTAAAGTTAAGCTTTGCAGCAAAACGTACCAATCGAAGAAATCTTAAATAATCCTCATTTAGCTTCAAATAAGGATTTCCGATTGTTTTCATTTCTCTTTTTCTAAGACCATCTAAGCCTTCAACTAAATCACCAACACCGCGATCAGGATGAAAAACAAGGCCGTTGATGGTAAAATCACGACGCAAGATATCATCTTTTAAAGTCGCTTTGAAACTAATTGATGTGGGGTAACGATGTTTTTGATATTTACCTTCTTTTCTGAAACGCGTAATATCTATCGTATATTCATCGTACTTAAAATTTAAGTTCCCATAGTTTTCATAGACCATTGGAGAATAATCTATAAAAATTTCTGAAAGCACCTCTGTTGGTGCATTCGTGTTGATGTCAATATCAAAAGTTTCAACCCCCAAAATGGCATCCCGAACGCATCCCCCTACGAAATACGCCTCGTACCCACGAGCGTTAATTTTTGATAATATATCCGTTAACTTTTCTGGAAATTTAATCATATTATCACCTAATGATATTATAGCATGTTTTTACATGAAACCACATTCAAAATTTGATATATAGCATGATAATTGACTAAAATATCATCATTTAAACTTCCTATAAATACTTCCAAGCAAGCTCTTTAGTAAATAATATAAAAAAGACTCCTAATTTAAGGAGTCTTACCCTTGTTTTAATGCATAAGCGATGATACCACAAGCGACCGCAACATTCAAAGATTCAAAGTTAGATGTTTTAATATGAAGACTTGCATCCATATGATCCAAAGTCGTTTGCGAGACACCCTGACCTTCAGAGCCCATAACAACCGCTAGTTTTCCAACAGGTTTAAAGGCGTCCAAAGTTAAGGAATCATCACTGACATGGGTTGCAAGAATTTGTACATCGGCCTCATGCAGCATTCTATAGCTGTCATTTAAGTCTTGTCGAATACACGGAATATGAAAGATAGCACCTTGGGATGATCGAATGGTCTTATCACTATACATATCAGCACAATCCAAGGATAGATACACTGCATCAAATCCAAAGCTATAAGCACTTCGAATGCATGTTCCAACATTACCGGGATCTTGTACCCCATCCAAAACAAGGATTCTTGATCCGATTGTGACATCAGAATGGGGCTTTTTAATTAGGGCAAAACGGGATGATCCCGATTTTGTACTGGATAACTTTTGTGAAATTGGAGCAGTTATCATAATATCTGCATCTTCTAAACCTATTGTTTCCAAGATTAAACCAGCATCACTGGCTTCTTGAATTAAATGTTCCCCTTCAATCAAAAGAACATCACTCACATCGCGATACTTCTTGTCTTTTAGTTTAACCCAATCCTTGACCCGGTTGTTTTGTAGTGATGTTATTGTCATTTTAGCCATTTATTACTTCATGACAACGATCACAGAGATCATCACTATGGACATGGGGCACAAGATTCCAGCATCGTGGACATGTTTCTCCCTCAAATGGAACAGCATCAACTTGGAAGTTCATTACTTCAGGTAATGTCTCTTGAGTAAATTGAACATCTGAAACAATGAACCATTGTTTTAAGCTTTCGCCTAGGTATTGATCCACAAGACTTTGATCCTCATCACTTAAGTTCAATAGTACCTGAGCTTCTAAAGACTTACCAATCACCTTTAAGGCACGTTTGTCTTCTAAAGCTTTATATACCGCATCACGTAACTCAAACAAACGTTCAAATGCTTGAACTTCAACTTCACTTAATAAAGCTTCCTTGGGCTCTACAAAGCTTTGTAGGTGAATACTTTCATCTTCGGGTCTAAAGATTCTATTTAATTCCTCTGTTGTATAAACAAGAATGGGAGCTAATAAACGAGAATAGGTCAGTAAAGCTTCATATAAGACCGTTTGGATTTCACGTCTATTTTTTGAATCTAATTTTTCAATATAAAGAATATCTTTTGTATAATCCAAGTAATAAGCACTCATCAGATTTGTTAGGGCAGTACTGATAGTTGTTGTAACACGTTGGAAATCATAGTTAGCATAGTACTTTTGCGATAATATATTGTGTTGGTTGACTTCATTTAAGACATAACGGTTTAAAGCACTCATATCTTCATATGAAACACGATCTGTCTCATAATTGAAATCACTGAGGTTACCATGCATAAATCTGAAAGTATTGCGAATTTTACGATAAGTTTCACTCACTTGTTTAAGAACATTTTCTGAGAAAGGTGCATCATTTTGATAATCCACAGAAGCAACCCATAAACGTAGAATATCTGCTCCTAATGTATTGAAAATATCACGTGGACTCTTAGCATTCCCTTTGGATTTACTCATTTTTTCACCATCTTCTTGCATGATGAACCCATGAGATAAGACGGTTTTATAAGGTGCATGGTCATAAACAGAGGTTGCGATAATAAGTGATGAATTAAACCAACCACGGTACTGGTCAGATCCTTCTAGGTATAAATCAACAGGCAGTGGTGTTTCATCATGATTTAAAGCAGCAGTATGACTGGATCCTGAATCAAACCATACGTCCATAATATCCGTTTCTTTACGGAAAATACCATTAGGTGATGAAGGATGTGTATAGCCCTTAGGAAGCAAATCTTTTGCTTCTTTTTCAAACCAAACATTAGTACCCTGCTCTTTTACTAAAGCAATCACATGATCTAAGACTTCTTTTTCTATAATAGGTGTATCATCTTCACCATAGAAAACAGGAATGGGAACACCCCATACACGTTGACGTGAAATGGTCCAATCTCCGCGATCTGCAATCATATTGTGCATACGACGTTTTCCCCATGAAGGAATCCACTCCACTTCATTTTCAATAATATCTAAAACGCGTTCACGCACCTTATCAATGGAGGCAAACCATTGAGTGGTCGCGCGATAAATAACAGGTTTTTTTGTACGCCAATCATGTGGGTAGGAGTGGGTAATCCAAGCCAATTTTAGTAAGGCTCCCACTTCATCTAAAGCAACGGTCACTTCTTTATTGGCTTTTTCAAAGAACATGCCTTCAAAAGGTCCTGTTACAGCCGTCAAATGTCCCTTATCATCAACTGGCATGATGGGTTGAATTCCATATTTTTTACAGACTTCAAAGTCTTCCTCACCATGGTCAGGTGCCGTATGAACTGATCCAGTACCTGCATCATCAGTAACATGATCTCCCAGTAAAATAGGAGAAGTACGTTCATAAAGAGGGTGTTGAGTTGTAATGTTTTCAAACTCAGAACCCTTAAATTCATTAAGAATAGAACCCGTAAGTTCCAGTTCTTTTAAGACAGTTTCATAACGTGTTTTAAGTAAAATAAGTTTGCCTTTTTCAGTATCCACCAAGACATAATCTAAATCGGGATTCACTGAAATCGCAAGATTACCCGGAATGGTCCAAGGTGTGGTCGTCCAAATTACAAAATAAGTATCATTGTCTAGGACATTTTTCCCATCAACCACTTTAAACTTGACATAAATTTGTGGATCACGACGATCTTGGTATTCAATTTCTGCTTCAGCCAAAGCACTTTCACTGGATGGTGACCAGTAGACAGGGCGATGTCCCTTATAAATCATACCCTTTAAGGCCATTTTCGAGAACACTTCTAGTTGCTTCGCTTCGTAATCTTTATTTAATGTGATATAAGGATTATCATAATCCGCTACAGTCCCTAAGGCTTTTAAGTCTTCAACTTGAAGTGCTACTTGTTCACGCGCAAAGGCCTCACATAGTTTTCTAAATTCGGCTGTAGGCATTGATTTACGATCGACACCTCTTTTTTGCATTTCCACTTCAATTGGAAGTCCATGCGTATCCCATCCTGGTCTATATGGTACTTTAAAACCAGCCATATATTTAGAACGCACTACAAAGTCTTTCAATGACTTATTGAGGGCATGACCTAAGTGGATGTTACCATTTGCATAAGGAGGCCCATCATGAAAACCAAATACTTTCGCATCTTTTCTAGTTTCTAACATTCTTTGGTAAAGTTTGTCTTCCTCCCATGAGTTTCGAATTTGCGGTTCTTTTTTGTTTAAATTTCCGCGCATCTCAAACTCAGTTTTTGGAAGATGTAAGGTATCTTTGTAGTTCATTTTTTTCTCTCTCCTTAATTAAAAATAAAAAAGGCGCCCTAATATAGGACGCCTTAGCGTGGTACCACCTAAATTCATGATGTAAAACATCACGCACTTAATTCATCGATAACGAAATGACCCGGTTTCTCTAACTATTCAAGAAACTAACTCACACGTGATATTCGATAAGTGTCGCTCTTCAGTTACACCAACCCTGAAGTCTCTATGAAACTACTTCTTAAAGAATGTGTCGTGATCTTTGTTAAATATCATTAAATTTTTGACAGCCTGAGCATCTACACCCGATAAAATATGAGCCAATTGGTGTGTTTTAAACTCCAATTTTTTCGTAATATCATAGTTATAGGATGCACTTGATTCCATTTCTTGAAGTACATTGTCGGCTGATGCAAGGACTTCCTGGATAATTAAATCAGCATTTCTATATGCCTTGTTTATTATAGCACTTGCTTCTTGGTTTGCAAGTTCTATACGTTCCATAATGGCATCTTCTTTTTCCAACAAAGCGTCATATTTTTCTTCATAACTACGCTTCGCATAATCCAGCTGACTTACCAAGTGGGTAACTTGAGTTCTTAAACTGTTATTTTCATTAATAAGTTGTGCAATATCGGTTTCAAGACGTTGACGATTTTTTTCTTGATCCAGTATACTTTGACGTTTACCTGGTACGCTTTTCAGCATTACTCATCAAGATCGTCGATATTCATGCTGATTTCGCCCTCAACTGACACTGAATTTGGAGCACATAGAATAACATCGTGGCCAATCTTTTGAATGGTACCATCTAATGCAAAAACTACGCCTGTCAAAAAGTCAATTGTTCGCTGTGCGAAGTCACGTTGTAATCGATGAAGATTCACAACTGCTGCACGCTTATCTTTAAGGAATCTAGCGACTTCTTCCGCTTCCTCAAAAGTTCTAGGTTCGAAAAGCACCATGTGTGTATCGGTTGGAAAACTCATACGCCCCTGGGATTTTGCTTTTTCATATTCGCTCAGCCCCTGAACAGGACCTTCAATTTCATCTGAATCAAACTCAATATACTCATCATCTTCAACCGGGTTCAAAATATTTTTAAATACATCTTTAAAACTCATGTTTTTACCTCCACTTTTGGATAGATTATATCATAATATTAACAATTAAGCATTATTTTTATTTTTCAACTTCCAATAAGCCATAGTCACCATCAAGACGCTTATAGACCACTGCAACTTCATCTGTTTCTTCATCGGTATATATAAAGAATGTATGTCCTAAAAGTTCCATACTAAGAATTGCATCATTCAGTTCCATTTTCTCGGCATGTATTGTTTTTGTTCGCACTAATTTTGCTTCATCGACTTCATCTGTTGAACTTTCAATCAATTCAATAAATGCCTCAGACAAGCTCTCTCTATTCTTTCTTGAAAGCTTTGTTTTTTGACGGCGAATTTGATCTTCTAGTTTATCAACTGCGATATCTAGTGCTGCATAGAAATCATCATGTTGTACTTCAGCTCGTAAAATACCAAATTTTGTATGAATGGTTATTTCCACTTCAATCGTTGGTTTTTGTGTTGTCACGATAACATTGGCGCGATAAGAATCATCTAGCTCAAAATATTTGTCCATGAACTGAAGCTTTGCTTCAATTCTCTCGTGCATTGCATCCGTAATATTAATATTTTTTCCATGAATATAAACTAACATAATATAGCCTCCGTTTTCATATTCTCTTTAAGTAGACACTTTCAAAAAATTTCATCTCAACACCCTCTGCACGACCCGTATCATAGCAGCGTCCTTGCAGTAAATTATCGAATGTTTCTCCCTTAGTTTCTAAAGCTTCACTCAATTTTTCAATTGATTGAATTCCAAGATCAATCGATTGATTATATAAGTCCACAAAACTTTGGGTTGAAGTCTGTGTAAGATCTGTAGGATTAGACCAAGTTTCATGCTTTAAATTTAGAACATCATATTTCGATTCAATCTTAGAACTCACCACATGACTGGAATACTTCCAAGGGCTGTGTTTTGCTTTTTCATAAGCAGATATGATATGAAAAGAAATATTGTTGGGATCATATACATAATTTAAAGTGATTCTAAATGTTTTAATTGCTTCTTCAATCACTTTGGTATCTTCTTGTATATCAAAGATGACATATAGCATTCTTTGATAAAAAGAAGCAATGATGCGTCTTTGTTCTGCATTCACATCAACAAAGCGCTTAACACGAAGATCACTCAGTCGTTTTCTTTTGACAAAGGTAATCATCAGAGAATCAATCATTGACTCATAGCGATAATGATCATAGGGTCTTTGTCCTTGTAACGAACCGGAACGATAAAACACAAATGGATGCGCTAAAGAATCTAACGCCCAGTGTTGTAAGTGTCCAGCGAGATAAGAAATGAGAATTTCTTGTCTGTGTCCATCTTGGATAGATCCAATGAAGCTTACTGCTTCATTATAGAACTCATTGATCTGACTTGAATGGACGACATGGCCGTAATCAGCAACTTTCTTATTCAATTTCTGGTCTTGCCAAGGTAAAGCTTGGTAATAGAAAAGAATATCAGGACCATTACTTCCCAAAAGGTAGGCTTCTGGGAATTTTTTAATCGCTGATTTGACTGTAGATGCCTCTATTTGATTATAAACATCGAGTGCCATTAAACCATGCGTCACAAAATTTGGCATGATGGCCACCTCCTTTATATCTTAAATACATTGTACCAATAACTCACAATTATTGCTATCACTTAGATGAGTTTCATTAAATTTACATACTCCTTGTTTAAGGCTTTTGCGACCTGTGGATGCACAATTTCCCCCGCATAAACATTCAAACCTCGAGCAATCCCCTCAGATGCAACAATCGCTTGTTCTAAACCTAAGTTTGCAATTTGAAGACCATAGTGAAGCGTTGCATTACCTAATGCTTGAGTTGCTGTCATCGGAACAGCTCCTGGCATATTCCCTACACAATAATGGATCACGCCATCCACCTCGAAAATGGGATCATCATGGGTTGTAGGACGACTCGTCTCGGCGCAGCCTCCCTGATCAATTGCAACATCTACAATAACTGATCCTTTTTGCATTAAACTCAAATGGTTTCTCATAATTAGCTTGGGCGTTTTTCCACCTGGTACAAGGACTGAACACACCACTAAATCCGCAGTCTTAAGCTCGCGTTCTAAACTAATTCTATCTGAGTATACCGTTTGAATTTGACCATTAAATACATCCGAAAAATAATCAAGTCTTGATAAATCTTTACCTAAGACAGTTACATTCGCTCCCATACCCAAAGCAGTCTTACAAGCATTCATACCCACAACACCACTTCCAATGATAAGCACATTGCCCCCACGCACTCCTGGAACTCCTGATAAAAGTATTCCTTTACCACCATATTGCTTTTCTAAATATTTGGAGCCCTCCTGAATAGCCAGTCTTCCAGCCACCTCACTCATCGGCTTTAGCAAAGGCAAGCGACCAAACTCATCTTCAATTGTTTCATAGGCAACAGCCTTCACCTTCTTCTTTTGAAGAATCTCTGCCAATCTTTGATCACTGGCCAAATGAAGGTAGGTGAAAAGGATGAGATCCTCTTTGAAAAACTCATATTCAGATTCTAAAGGCTCTTTCACCTTCAACATCATTTCCGAAAAATCCCAAACATCTTTAGCACAAGTAGCTACTATTACACCAACAGCTTGGTAATCTTCATCACTGTAGCCACTGCCTAAACCGGCACCACTTTCAATCATGATTTCATGGCCAGCCATAATATATTCATCCGCATGTGATGGTGTTAGTCCTACTCTATTCTCAAAGGGTTTAATTTCTTTTACACATCCTATTTTCATTATAGTTTCTCCTTAACACGTTGGTAAAATTCTTCTCTTGAGCCACTCCAATCTGAAACGTCATTATTATTTCTTGAAATTAGATAATCAGTGATAATCCAACCATCCATTCCCAGCTCCTTTGCAACCATGTCCTCTTCCATATCATTTCCAATCATTAAGCAATCCCTTGCCTCTAAATTATTGAATCTTAAGACTTCTTCAAAATATTTTTTTTGTGGCTTGGTTGCAGTATGAATTTCAAAATTTGAAACGAAATCAAAATCTTCAAGATTTAAACCCGAAAACTCTATACGCTTCTCAACTGCAATAGGAGGAAACATAGGGTTAGTTGCAACAATTAATCGATAACCCCGACTCTTTAAATATTCTATAGTTTTGACCATCTTTGAATTATCATCAAAACCAGATTGTAAAATACTGAATTCATTTCTATAATATTCATCAAACTTCGGTTCTAACACACTCGCCAGCTCATCCCCTAACAAACTTTTAAAGTGACTAAAAAATATTTGGTCGTTTGTGATATTGCTTGAATCTCTCATCATTACCTGTAAAGCATCCATCATCGAATGCATCAGTGCTCTTGGTTCGATGTAGGGAGCAAGTTTTTGTCCCAAGGTGCTCAAGTATAGCTTTTCAAAATCATCATTATCCATCGGCATCAAAGTACCGTCTAAATCAAATAATATGGCTTTATACTTCATAATGACCTCCTTTATTTCGTATATTATACCATAAGACCCATTCCATATTTTCATAAAATTTCAAAATATATTGAAACTTCTTTCACGAATGTTTTTCACCTTCTCTAATTGCACTAGAGGGCTTTAATTGATACAATGATGAAAGGAAGGATGTGGTGATATTATATGAAGCCTCGAAGTTGCAGTTCAGAGAAATGCGGACAGTTTCTCGACGAAGACCCTTGTAGTATCACAAGGAGCATCGCATAAGAGATACTGACCATAATTATTATGGAAGGAGAATATACTTATGAAACTAGATATTCTAGAAACCCTAAGACTCAATCAAGATGAACTCTTTGAATTAGTCGAGGGAAAACAAGGCGGATTCACATCCGAAGAAGCCGCCACACAATTAGAAAAATTCGGACCCAACGCGATCACAAAAGCGAAAAAACCAAATCCACTCATTGGATTTGTAAACGTTTTGATTAACCCTTTTAACTTAGTTCTCATTGTGGTGATTATCATCACATTTATTAATGATATTTTAATTGTAAAAGAAAAAGATTTTGTTACCATCGGAATCCTCTTATTGGTTGTTTTAGCTTCCACTCTGGTATCCTTCATCCAAGATGAAAGATCCAGTGCAGCTGGTGAAAAATTACTGGACATGGTATCCAATACCACAGCCGTATTACGGGATGGAAAATTCATAGAAGTTGCGATTAATGACATTGTTTTGGGTGATATCATACGTTTATCAGCCGGAGATATTATCCCAGCTGATTTACGGATAATATCAGCCAAGGACCTCTTCTTATCTCAAGCAACATTAACTGGAGAATCCCTGCCTATTGAGAAATGGGTGAGCTTAGATGATGAACTTTTAGACCAAGAAACTGATTATACAAACTTAGCACTCATGGGGACAAACGTTGTCTCTGGTGCAGGAAGTGGTGTTGTCATTCGCCGTGGGGATGATTCTTATTTAGGAAGCATGGCCAAGTCCCTATCAGAAATCGAAAGTACCAATAGTTTTGAAAACAGCATTAGTATTATTTCAAAACTTCTATTTAAATTGATGTTGGTGATGCTACCTATTATCTTCTTAATTAATGGACTCCTAAAAAAAGACTTTGTTTCAGCATTTATATTTGCTTTAACTGTTGCGGTAGGGCTAACACCTGAAATGTTACCCGTTGCCCTAACCAGTGGTTTATCACGCGGGGCCATCAACATGGCCAAACATAAAACAATCATTAAATCACAATCATCGATTTCAACTTTTGGAGAAATGGATATTCTATGTACTGACAAAACAGGTACAATTACTCAAGATGAAATCATCTTAGAGCGATATATGGATGTTAAAGGTGATGATGATATGCGTATACTTAGACACGCTTATCTAAACTCCTACTTCCAAAGTGGACTAAAAAATTTAATCGACTTAGCTATCATTACCCGTGCTGAATCATATAATATGCAAGATTTAGTCAATTACTATGATGTAGTAGATGAAATTCCATTTGATTTTGCTCGACGCAGAATGAGTGTTATCCTAGAAGATCAAAACGGAAAACGACAATTAATTACTAAAGGAGCTGTCGAAGAGATTCTAGAGAACTCTAAATATATCGACCGCGATGGTGAAGTCATGTTACTGGATGATACCGTACGTGCTGAAGCCCTTGAAGTATATTCCCAGCATAATCATGATGGTTTACGAATGATTGCAGTTGCACAAAAAAATGACATTCCTGAAGAGCATGAGTTTTCAATTGAAGATGAAAATGACCTGGTGCTCATTGGATTCATTGGATTTTTAGACCCACCAAAAGAAAGTGCCAAACCAACAATCGAAAGTTTACACGATCATGGTGTTGAAGTAGTGGTCATTACAGGCGACTCCCTAGGAGTAGCGAAAAAAGTTTGTTCTAAAGTTGGAATTGAAACAGATATAACCTATTTAGGAACTGAGATTGAAATGATGAGTGATGAAGAACTTCAAGAAATCATCCCAACATGTCAACTTTACGCCAAAATATCACCTACCCAAAAACAAAGAATTGTACAGGCCTATCAAAACCGAGGCCATATCGTTGGATTCTTGGGTGATGGTATTAATGACTCCCTAGCATTAGGTCAAGCAGATGTTGGTATTTCTGTAGATACAGCTGTAGATATCGCCAAAGAAAGTGCTGATATCATTCTTTTAGAAAAAGACTTACGCGTACTTGAAGCTGGAATCCTTGAAGGTAGAAAAACAATAGTGAACATGATTAAATATCTCGAACTTGCTGTTAGTGGTAACTTTGGGAATATGATATCTGTTATTGTTGCAAGTATCTTCTTGCCCTTTTTACCCCTATTACCTGTTCATATTTTAGTTCAAAATTTAATTTCTGATGTAGCGCAGATCGGTATTCCTTTTGATAACGTTGAGGAATCAGAAGTCTTAAGACCCAAGCGATTAGATAGTAACTCACTCAAACACTTCATGAAAGTATTTGGTCCTTTGAGTTCTATCTTCGATATCCTCTGTTTTGTAGTTCTATGGTTTGTCTTAAAAATTCAAACACCAGAACAAGCCATCATTTTCCAAGTATTCTGGTTCACATTTGGAATCATTTCACAATCCTTGGTCATCTATGTCATTCGTACTAAAAAACCTTTATCAATCAAAAACAAACCCTCTACAACGATGGTCATAACCACCTTGTCATCTGTAGTTGCAACACTCTTAATTGTTACAACTCGTCTTTCAGAAACAGTAGATTTAATTATGATTGATCCCATTCACTTACTGTGGGTATTTGGAATTGTTGCATTGTACTTAACAACAACAATTATCGTCAAAAAATTTACTTGGACCCCATTAGATTAAGTCAAAGCAAATGAAAACACTATGTCAATTTTATAACATAGTGTTTTTTTTACTTTAAATTTACTGCAACAAAGTGATCCTTTTCATACTGATACCAGTCTGAATCTGCTTCACCATTTTCTCTGAAATTCTTAAAATCAAATGTATCACACTCATTAATGTAATAATCGAGTTTTTTATTCTCAGTCTTATCCGAATTAATATCAGTACGCATAAAAGCAGATATTAAGATACGAGTATAAGGATGCACTGGCTTTTTAAATATTTTTTCAATTGGAGCTTTTTCAACAACCTTACCATGAATCATTACAATGACATCATCTGCCATTTGAGATACCACTCCTAGATCATGTGAAATGAAGATAATGGATGTACCAAGATCATGTTTTAAATCGTTCATTAGCTTTAAGATATCAGCCTGTATGATAACGTCCAATGCTGTAGTAGGCTCATCAGCAATCAATAATTTAGGATTACATGCAAGAGCCATAGCAATCATAACCCTTTGGCTCATGCCACCTGATAATTGAAAAGGATAGGCATTTAAAATTCGCTTAGGATCTTGAATACGAACGGCCTCTAACATTTGTAGTGATAATTCACTTGCCTCTTTCTTACTCACATCCTGATGAAGTAATATCGCTTCATTCAACTGTTTTTTAACAGTAAAGACAGGGTTTAGTGATGTCATGGGCTCTTGAAATATCATAGAGATTTCATTACCACGAATGTCTCTGAGCTCCTTTTCACTCATTTGGGTAAGTTCTTTACCGTCGTATTGAATGCTGCCTTCATATATTTTTTGGTTGTCTTCAAAAAGTCTCAAAATAGACATAGCAGTCTGACTCTTACCACTGCCTGATTCTCCAACAATACCTAGAGTTCTCCCTTTTTCAAGTTCAAAACTCACACCTTGAACCGCCTTAACAGTCCCTTTATCGGTTTCAAAATAAGTGTGTAAATTCTCTACTTTTAGTAATGGCATCATAGATCCCCTTTCTCTAAATTCCGAGCAGCAACAAAGTGTTTTGGTCTCACTTCAACCCACTCTCTATCAGGAATTTTAGATTCTTCAAAGGAAGCAAAATCTACTTCAACATCTCGCTTATTCTCAAATACCAATTCTTCATCACTTAATCGTGGAATTGCTTTTAAGAGTTGCTTTGTATAGGGATGTTGTGGGTTATTAAAAATTTCCTCAGCAGGCGCTAGTTCGACCAAGTTTCCAAAGTACATAACTCCGATTCTATCACTAATATAGCGCACTACCCCTAAGTCATGAGTAATAAACAGGTAAGTCATTTTACGCTGTTTCTTTAAATCTTGAAGTAAGTTTATTATTTGCGATTGAATGGACACATCCAATGCACTTACAGCCTCATCCGCGACAATAAAGGTCGGTTCAAGCGCTACTGCTCTAGCAATGCCAATCCTTTGTCTTTGACCCCCTGAAAACTGATGAGGATACCGTTTGGCGAAACTACGATCGAGTCCACATTGTTCCATAACATCATAAATATATTCCTTGTATTCCGGACTTTTTTTATCTTTAAAGATTCCCATAGTAATTAAGCCTTCTCCAATGATATCCTCCACTGTATGACGGGGATCTAAAGAAGAGTAAGGGTCTTGAAAGATAATTTGTAGTTCCTTTCTTAGAGAACGCATTTCATTTTTAGTCAGCAAACTTAAATCAATGCCTTCATCACGGTACTGATCCCAGAAAGTAAAATCACTTTGCTCTTTTGCTTCTACTAATAATGTATCAAAAACCTGCCTCAATGATTCTTTATTAGAGTAGGCTTTTTGAAGTCGTTTTTGGGCCTCAGAAAGATTGGGATGTGCTAGGATACCTCCAAAGAAACGTAGAGCACCACGCTGAGGACTGACTAAAAGAAACTTATCTACTTTTTTGCTTCGTTTAGCGCGAATATCTAAGAGTGCTTTTTTGATTGAAGTGATGCGCATCATATCTTTTTTTAGATACTCGGGCCTAAAATCAAAAATATTGACACCATAATAGAGTGTTGCACCCCCTGTTTGTTCATGAAGTTGGATTAATGTTCTACCAAATGTTGATTTTCCACATCCTGATTCCCCCACTAAACCCAAAGTTTCTCCTTCCAGAATATCAATGTTAATATCCTTATTGGCACGAACAAAATCTTGTTTCTTTGATAAGAAATTGGAGTTACTAATCGGGAAATATTTTCTTAGATTAAATGCAGAAATTAATACTTTTTCACTCATCGTGCGCCTCCTTTACTTCTAAGTTTTGGGTCAAAGGCATCACGGATACCATCACCTAATAAGTTAAATGATAAAATTGTAAGCATAATTGCAGCCCCTGGGAATATCGTTAAATATGCATGGGTTCGAATATAAGCACGACCAGCATTCAACATGGTTCCCCATTCCGCTGTTGATGCTTCAATTCCCAAGCCAATAAAACCAAGACCTGCTGCAGATAGGATTGCTGATGCAACTCCCATTGTCGCTTGTACAATGATGGGTGACATGGCATTGGGCAAAATATGTTTGACGATAATTTTTAAATCACTCATTCCCGTTGCACGCGCTGCTTCAATGAACTGTTGTTCTTTTACTGACATCACTGCAGATCGTACAATCCGTATAAATATTGGAACATTACCTACTCCAATTGCAAATATTAAATTTCTTAGACTCGAACCAAACGCTGCTACAAGAGCAATCGCTAAAAGAATGGATGGAATGGATAAGAGCATATCCGTTAATCGCATGATCACTTGATCGACTCGTTTTCCAAAATAGCCCGCTAACACTCCAAAAAAAGTACCAACCACTAATGCAATAGCCATAGAACTGGTTCCAATAATAAGTGAGATACGAGTACCATAAATGATACGACTCAGGACATCGCGTCCAAGATCATCCGTTCCAAAAATATGGGTCATATTGGGTTTTTGTAAATTATTCTTCAAATTTTGTGTTCTCATTCCAAAGGGTGCAATGAGATCTGCAAAAACCGCAAGGAAGACTAAAAAAATGATAAAGTATAAACCCACCATCGCGCGCTTATTCTTTTTCAGTTCATACCAAAATGAATTGAGGGAATTTTCTTTTCTTTGTTTTTTATCTTTTTTCATACTATCCCCCTACTTATATTGTTCTGAAATTCTTGGATCAATGAAGGCATATAAAATATCAACACCCAAATTTACTAGGGTAAAAACAAGAGCTACAAATAGGACAGATCCCTGTACTATCATCATGTCTCGCTGGCGAATTGCATTTACCATTAAGGTTCCTAAGCCGTTGATACTAAAAATAGACTCTGTTAATACTGCCCCTCCCAGTAGACTTCCAAATTGTAAACCAATAACTGTCACAACTGGCAGTAAAGCATTTCTAAGGGTATGTTCAAAAATAACAGTAAGATTAGAAGCTCCCTTAGCCCGTGCAGTACGAATAAAATCTTGACCTGCTACATCTAAATAAGAGGAACGCGTAATCCGTGCTATAGAGCCAATGGATGCTGAAGCCAGTGTAAACACTGGTAAGACCATTTGATTCAAATGATCAAATCCTGTTGTTGGAAACCAACCTAGCGTTAAGGAGAAAGTGATAATTAAAATTAAGCCCATCCAAAATGCAGGCATACTTACCCCAATCAACGACAATATCATAATAAAATTATCAGCTTTTGAATTGGGCTTAATTGCAGCAATTACCCCTAATGGGATACCTAATACTGCAGCAACCCCAATACTTAAAGCAGCCAGTTGCATGGTATTGGGCAGTCGAATCAATATTTCTTTCATCACCTGACGATTATTGATATATGAACGACCCAAATCAAAGTTAAAGAACACCTTATAAGCATAGTTCCCAAATTGAACCAAGAACGGTTTATCCAAGCCCAACTCTTGAGTTAGTTTCAAAACATCTTCAGGTTGTGCAGATTCGCCAAGAATAATGGTAATGGGATCACCTGGTGAGAAATGCATGATTGAAAAGACAATGAAAGAAACCCCCAACATGACCGGTATAACCCATAAGAGTCTTTTTAATATATATTTAACCATAATTCATCCTTTCATAGTTTTTTAAAGGGTCAATTTTCATTGACCCCTTCTGTATTATTCTACGTAAACTTTGTCTAGGTAGTGCGTTGCGGTAGGGTGATGTTTAAAACCTTTCACCTTATTAGAAATACCAGTAATGTTTTCACCATCTTGTAGGAAAATCCATGGAGCATCTTCATTAATATAAACTTGTGCTTCTTGGTAATCCTTGAGACGAGCATCCTGATTGGTACTGTAACGCGCAGCTGTTAATAGAGCATCTACTTTTTCATTCTTATAGAATGAACGGTTTCCTGCTTCACCAAATTGTGATGAGTGGAATAGTGGGAACAAACCATAATCCCCATCGGTAGTAACAGTAGTCCATCCAAGAATAAACATATCATGTTCGCCCTCTGCAGTAGCTGCTAAGAATGCGCCCCACTCCAGTTGCTTAATTTCAACATTAATATTGATTTTGGAAAGTTCTTCCTTGACAACTTGAGCAATTTGAATTCTTTGTGGGTTGTTGTCACCAACAAATAGATTCACTGAGAAGCCATCGGCATATCCTGCTTCAGCAAGTAGTGCCTTAGCTTTATCGACATCATAGTCATAAGTATCAAGATTAGGATTTGCACCGAATGCTTGCGCATTTAGCGGTCCTTGTGCAGGTTTTCCAACACCAAGATATACAGCTTCTAAAATAGTATCAATATCAATAGCGTAGTTAATTGCTTGACGTACTGCTTTTTCTTTAATAGGAGTATCACTTAACAGATTAAATCCAACATAAGATGTGGATAGATCTAAGTCACGAACTAATGTTAGATCAGCATGTGCCTCAACTTTTGCAATATCTGCAGGTGCTATATTATAAGCAATATCTACTTCACCATTTTCAAGTGCTGCTTCACGAACCGTTGCATCTCCAATGAACTTAAAGACAATTTTAGGAGATTTTGCTTTATCGCCATGGTAATCATCATTTCTTTCTAAAGTGAGGTCACTTCCAACATTCCATGATCCTAATTTGAAAGGTCCTGTACCCACAGCAGTAGTTCCTAAATCTTCACCTGCCGCTTCAACAGCCTTTTCACTCATAATCGCCGTAGCAGGGTGCGCAAGATGGGTTAAAAAGGGTCCAAAAGGTTCTTCAGATCCAATACGAATGGTGTAATTATCCACTACCTCAAGTTTATCAAGTGATATTGAACTTACAATATGCCCAATATATCCTGATCCTTTAGCACGCGTCAGTGAGAATGCAACGTCTTTGGCAGTAAAGTCACTACCATCATGCCATTTGACACCTTGCTTCAATTTGAACTCATAGGTAGTCTCATCGACAGCCTCCCATGACTCTGCAAGTGATGGAATCAAATTAAGATCTTCATCTTGTCTGATTAATGTTTCAAAAATATTTTTTGCAACACGAGTTGTTGCTGTATCATTTGTATTTTGAATATCAAATGTTACAGGGTCAGTGTCTGCTGCAACATACACGCCATCTTTTGCATCAGATGAACATGCTGTTAATGCGAGTAATGCCACAATCAGAACACTCAGTAATTTAGCTGTTTTTTTCATAAGCCACCTCTTTCATGGTATCAATATACCAAATGATTTTCTAGTTTGCAATACTTTTTCATACATTTTTGTAAATAATTTCAGTAATTTATGAAATGATTTACATTTTCTTTCATAAACATGCATTAAATCATACAGTAAAAAATCGGAAAAGAAATCCTTGAATACCCCAATTTTACTTTTTTCATTTGCACAAAAACCAAAGCTATGAAATACTATATGTATGGAAAAGAAATATAGAGTAAAAAAAATATTAAATAATAATGCTGTTTATGTAACCGCAAATTTTTTAGAGTACATTGTTATCGGTTTAGGGATTGGCTACCATTTAAAAACGCATCAAATTGTACCTAATGATAAAATTGAAAAAGTATTTGCTTTAGAAAAAGAAGATGTGGGTCGTATTATGAAATTGGCTCAAGAAGTACCCCAGGGACTTTTCATGGATTTATACAATATCATCGACAACATCGCCCATCAATATAAGATTGATTTAGATAATCATGCCTATATCGCTTTAATTGATCACATTCAATTCTCAATCCAACGTTATAATCAAAATCAAAAAGTTCAAAACTTAATGAATCCTGATATCAAAATATTCTATCCTAAAGAATATGAAATGGCACAAAATTTATTAAATCAATTAAATACACAACTAAATATTGACCTTCCAGAGGATGAAATAGGTTTTATCACAATTCACATTGTGAATGGTATCAACACCAGTATTAATAACCAAACCAATACCATCACAGATGCAATCTATGATACTCTTAATATTGTACGTGACCATTATCTCATTTCCTTAAAACTTGAAGACCCCATGACCCAGCGTATTACCATTCACTTAAAAATGCTGATTCAACGGGTTCTTTCCAAAACACAAATCCTTGAGGAAAAGATTGTCTTAGAGAATGTTTTAAAGGATTTTGTTGAGGCAAAGGAATGCGCCATCAAAATTAAAGATTACTTAGAAAAACGCTTTAAAACCTCAGTGAATACACAAGAAATTGTATATTTAACGATTCATTTGAATCGACTTCAAAGTCACATTTAGATAAAATGATTTGACAAGCACTCCCCTTCAGTTTATACTCTAGGTAGATGTAACCACTTACGTCTATAGACTTATGTAATCAAACCATGAGGCTTGTAACCAAATGGGCAAGACCTCCGAGTTGATGTTTTTTAAACACGACTTGGGGGTCTTTTGTATTGATTAAACCCATTTCATAAATAAAGGAGGTACAAAAATGGGAAAATTTAATAATGATGTAAATCTCTTACTTCAACATATTGGTGGTAGAGAAAACATCCAAGCAGTAACACACTGTGTTACTAGAATGCGCTTTGTGTTAGCTGATGAAACTAAGGCTAACATTAAAGAAATTGAAGCCATTCCAAGTGTTAAGGGAACCTTTACTCAAGCAGGTCAGTTCCAAGTTATTATTGGAAATGATGTGGACTTATTCTACAACGAGTTTACAGACTTAGCTGGTATTGAAGGCGTTTCTAAAGAAGCTGTTAAAAAACAAGCACAAGTTCATCAAAAACCCCTACAGCGCATCATGAGTGATATCGCAGAAATTTTCGCCCCAATTATTCCCGCGATTATTGTTGGTGGGATGATTCTTGGTTTTAGAAATATCCTTGAAGGTGTCAAAATGTTTAATGATGCAGGCGGATTTGATTTAGTCAATGGTACCAAAACTATCACTGATTTATCAGTATTTTGGAATGGTGTTAATCACTTCCTATGGCTTCCAGCCGAAGCCATCTTCCATATGCTTCCCGTAGGAATTGTATGGTCTGTCACACGTAAAATGGGTGGTACACAAATTTTAGGGATTGTTTTAGGAATTACCCTCGTTTCCGGACAATTACTCAATGCCTATGGTGTATCTGGCGCAGAAACCATACCTTTCTGGGATTTTGGTTACTTTAAGATAAATATGATTGGATATCAGGCTCAGGTTATACCCGCAATGTTAACTGGATTTGCCTTTGTTTATCTTGAAAGATTTTGGAAGAAGATTGTTCCAAATGCTATCTCAATGATCTTAGTTCCCCTATTCTCATTGTTACCAGCAATTGTTTTAGCACACGTCGTATTAGGACCTATTGGATGGAAACTGGGTTCCATGATTTCTTCAGTCATTTACGCCGGATTAACATCCTCAATTCGTGTTGTATTTGCAGGTATATTTGGATTCCTTTATGCACCACTGGTTATTACTGGTTTACATCATATGACCAATGCAATTGACTTCCAACTCGCAAACGACTTTGGTGGAACATTATTGTGGCCCATGATTGCCCTAAGTAATATTGCACAAGGGAGTGCCGTTCTTGGTATTTGGTATCTTCATAGAAAATCCAATCCCGAAGAATCTCAAATATCAATTCCAGCCTTAATTTCATGTTATTTAGGAGTTACAGAACCCGCAATGTTTGGGATTAATCTTAAGTATAACTACCCCTTCTTCTCAGCCATGACAGGAAGTGCTTTAGCCGCTATTGTATCCGTTGGCTTTGGTATGATGGCTAATACTGTTGGTGTGGGTGGTTTACCAGGAATTCTTGCTTTCAACATTAAGTGGTGGCCAATATTTATATTAACCAGTGCCATTGCAATTATCGTTCCTTTCACACTCACCGTCATGATTGGTAGAAGAAAAGAAAATGAAGCCTAAGCTTTACGAAACGGTTATTTATCAAATCTATCCCCGTTCTTTTCAGGATACTAATGGGGATGGCATTGGCGATCTCAATGGAATTAGAAAACGACTCAGTTATCTTGAAAAATTGGGAATCGATATGATTTGGATCACACCATTTTATCCCAGTGGAGGCAAGGATAATGGATATGATGTTATTGACTATCGTGCCATTGACCCGCTATTTGGCACTATGGATGACTTCAAAAACTTAGTAACAGAAGCTAAAAACCACAATATAAAAATTATGTTGGATATGGTCTTAAATCATACCTCAACCCTACACCCGTGGTTTCAAAAAGCCTTGACTGGCGACAAAAAATATATGGATTACTACTTCTTCCAGGACACAGCTACCAACTGGGAATCCAAATTTGGAGGTAGTGCTTGGGAGTATGTACCCAGTCTTAATAAATACTATCTTCATTTATTTGATGTAATGCAAGCAGATCTAAACTGGGACAACAAAGATGTTCGCGACGAGGCAATCAATATCGTTAAGTTCTGGATGGATTTAGGCGTTGATGGCTTTCGCTTCGATGTGATTAATCTAATTTCAAAACCAGCAGCGTTTAAAGATAGTATATCAGGAGATGGTCGAGAACTTTATACCGATGGACCTAAGGTATTGGAGTACCTTCAAGAATTATCTAACCAATCTTTTGGTAAAAGTGACGCTATCACAGTGGGAGAGCTGTCTTCAACCACTGTAGAAAATGCCGCAAAATATGTCACTCCCAAGAATAAAGGACTCAGTACTGCCTTTGGCTTTCATCATTTAAAAATTGATTATAAAGACAATAAAAAATGGCAGCTTCAAGAACCAAACTTCAAGTCACTCAAAGATATTTTGAGACTATGGCAAGATACCATGGAATCAAACGATGCGGTAATGGCCTTGTTTTGGAATAATCATGACCAACCACGAAGTATCTCTAGACTGGGTAATGACACACAATACCCTTATGAAAGTGCCACGATGCTTGCTTCAATGATGCACCTACTCAAAGGGATGCCTTATATATATCAAGGTGAAGAAATTGGTCTACCCAATGCATACTTTGAGAGCATGGATGATTATCAAGACATCGAGTCACAAAATATGCGAAAAATCTTAAGTAGATCCCTTTCAAACGATGAGGTCAAAAAAAGACTTGCTGCGCACTCGCGTGATAATGGCAGAACCCCTATCCCCTGGGATTCATCTTCTCATTATGGATTCTCCAGTGTCAGTCCGTGGATTAAATTCTCACAACACAAGCACTTAGAAACCGTCGAGTCTACTTTACAAAAGAGCCAATCTATTTTCAGTTGGTATCAAAAACTCATTCAATTACGACATAGCAATAAACTAATTTCACAAGGTAAAGTGATATGGTTACCAGATAGTGAGGATGCAAGTTTTCATTTTAAACGCGTGTTAGAAGATGAAAGCCTCTTAGTCCTTAACAACCTCAGTGATACTTCCATCACATACACACTTGACAAGGAGTATAAGGATATTATTTTATCCAACTACCATCGCACAGCTTTTGATCAAATAATAACACTGAATCCCTATGAAACCTTAGTGCTTCAATAAATTAAAAGAGTTTACAAGATTATTTAAATCTTTGTAAACTCTTTTTTACGCTTTGATAAAGGATGACTCCCACAAGACCTCCTAGGGTATTAGTGATAAGATCTGTAATATCCGAAGCACGTGTGCCTCCTAGTAATGGCTGAACCAATTCGATACTAAGACTTGTAAGAAATACAATGACCACTGCTTTTACCGGTTTAATGTCATACACTAAGGGCAGTAAAAACCCCAAAGGCATTAACATTATGATATTTAAAACCACCTCAAGAATAGCCCTTGGGCGCCCTAAAATTAAATCTTCAAATGCAACCATATGCATCGATTGATAACTATTTTGAAACAAACTAAATAATTGTAATGTAAAGGGCATCAAGGTCACCCATATAATTCCCACGGCATTCAAATAAAAAACTGTTTTTAAAAACAAGCGGTCTTGTTTTTCCCAACGCGGATAAAAAAACTTGAAATATATTAATGCTAAAAGGAAAAAATCAATGAGACTTTTAAAACTAAACATAGGCCACTCCTTTTCAACTTCCTAATTATAACAAAAAGAAGGGGAAAATTCGCCCTTCTTTTAAAGAATATTTGCAATAATCATGAAAAGTATCATACTAACACTAATCATAATAAAGTTTTGAATAACAAAAGGAAAGGATCGCTCTTTGGAAAATTCAATTCCTAAATCTTTTGCATTCTTAATAACTTTTGGACTAATTAGAAGAACCAAAAGCATGTAAATCGGATACAGACCGCTGATAACTCCAAGAATTATGCCTACAAATACGAATGCATAAAGTGCAATCAGTAAGATTAAGGCTTTATTTTGTCCAATATAATAGGGCAAAGTATAACGATTGACTTGTATATCCTTTTTTAAATCACAAACATTATTACCTAGCATAATTGCAGCTGTGATGAGGGTTGGAATAAGACCGAAGATAGTAAATTGAACGAAAAGTTTCGTATTTAATACAATCTGTATACTTGAACCAACTGATACATCAAGGAATTGATCTTGAAGATTTATGTATACGATAATAAAAGGGATAACATAGCCATAAAGTACACCTGAGATAATTTCACCATAGGGTTGTCTTGATATCGCAATGGGACCGTAAGTATAAAGAATACCCACTGCAAATGAGAACATTCCAAGTAAAAGTACGACCCAATCCGTCAAATATACGAGCCATAAACCAAGAACTATGCTGAGTGCTAACAGTGAAAAGAGCATCATCTTGAGTGTTTTTCTTGAAAAACCAAACTCTTCATCGTTTGTTTTTGAATCAATATAGTTATTAATTGCTGTTGTTGTTAAATCAAAGGTAAACATCCCCAGAAAAAACACAGCTGTTTCTAATACTTTTATATCAACACCGTGATAATTTAATAATAACATCACCAATGTAAAGGTTAGTAGACTTGTAATTTTAGTTTGAATTTCAATATAAAGCAAAAAGTTTTTTATTTTCATATAGTACTATGTGCCTTGTCTAAGAGCCCTTTTAATAAATCATATTTAATTGGATCAAGCTCAAGTCCATTTAAGATTGCGACTGCTTCGTCGTAATATTCTCGTGTTTTGTTTTTTGAATAGCCAACGCCATCAAATTGTTTTACAATTTTATTAATAATTGATCGGTTTAACTTACCTTCTTTTAATGAAGGATCTTGCTCAAAAGCATAAAGTAAAGGCAAGGTCATCACACCTTGTTCATAATCGGATTGTACGGGCTTTAAAGCCTGGGTTTCATCTTGTAAGAAATCAATCATATCGTCATTGATTTGAAACATCATTCCAATGAGTTCACCTATTTTTTTATAGGCATTGATTTCCTCTATATCAGCACTTCGGGTAATGACCCCTGCATAGAAAGAAGCCTCAAATAGTTTGGCAGTTTTCCCATTGATAATTTTTAGGTATTCAGGAATACTTAAATTTAGATTACCATTGTTGATGTGTTGCGATAGTTCGCCTAAAGCAATTTCTAACATAATATCTGAGAAATCAAAATTGAGATATTTGTCTTTATCCTCAACTTTATTCATCAAGCTCATCGCAAGGGCCATCAAATAGTCCCCTGTAATGACTGCAGTTTTCTTACCATATAGTGTATGGAGTGTTGGAATGCCCCGTCTTGAGTCGGCTTCATCCATCACATCATCATGTACTAAGGTTGCAAGATGCAAGATTTCAATACCACTTGCAAAAGTGAAGGCATCTTCATGAATGCTTTGATTCTCATCCATGGCACTGATTAAAACAGATAGGGCTCGAATCCCTTTGCCTTTCGCTTTACTTAAATGCTGAGTGTACTTCCTAACGATTAAAGGAGAGGTTGACAATAGTCTGTCAACCTCAGCATTTACTTTATCAAGTTGTTTATAAATTTGTTGATTCAAAATTCATCACCATTAATCGTGGTATAAATACCATTTACTTACAAACGGTATTTTCTTCCACATTTCTTTTAGCCATGGCATGACATAATAATCAAGTGATAATGCTTGTCCACCCACAAAGAGTAATGCAAAAGCACCAAAGAACATCCAAGCATTCGATAAATACCAACCTGTTGTCGTTAAGAACATTAATTGAAGTACAATTGAGAAACCTGAAGCCAGTGTTGTGAATAAACCAGCTAATAGTGCAAGACCAATTAGGATTTCAGCAACTACAATGAATCTTTGCATAAAGAATGCAAGATCTTGGTTAGCAAGCAAGACATTATCCACAAACCAGTTCATGAGTGGAATATCTATTTTAAATGCGAATTGATCAAGTGTTGCTTCTTTTAAAGGCGCTGTTGAAAGGAAAATTACTTGGAATAATTCCCATACTTTCCAGTTCATATAAATTTGAGCTGTACTTTCGGCAGCACCACTTGCAGTTGAAGCTGCATCTGTTGCACCACTTGAAAGACCTGGATTTAAAATTCCATTATAGAAATTATTAGCACCACTGAAGAATTGATCCAATTGAAAGGTTTCAAACCAACCTTCCCATACTTTGTGAACACCTTCAAACAACCAAACAAATCCAAGCCATAAACGAATTGGGAAACTTACAAAACTAGGACCTCTATTGGATAGATGACCTCCCACAAATGAACGTCTATTGCGAATGGTGAAAAACTCATGATGTAGGTAAGTAAAGATACGATTCCAACCTAAGACTTGAACGAAATACACCATATTAATAAAGTGTTTTGCAAACATAGCAAAGAAGGAAGGAAGGTTAAACATAAAGTTAGGTAAACCTACGCGAGCAGTACCATAACGTCCACCCACACAAACCATAACTCCATGGAAGCTAGGTTTATAAGCTTTGAAATCTTCAGTTCCTAAGATCGCTTGTGTAACGTTGTGAGCTGCAGTTCCTGCACTATGCTCAGCGTTTTCAACCATTTGGGGTACTGGTTTATCATGACCCTCTGGTGTGAAGAACATGTTGTCACCGACAACAAAGACATCTTCAGATCCTTTAGCACGTAAGAATTCATCGGTTTCAATACGTCCACCACGTTGAGCTGCATCTAATTTTTGACCTGATTCAGTTGCAACTTGGGAACTTTCAATACCTGCTGTCCAAATGACAGTATGGGTTTCTTCACGTAGAATATCATCGCCACGTTTGTACTCGATGAAATCTTCACCTACTGCACAAACAAAGGAGTTGAATTCTAAACGAACGCCCATCTTATTTAAACGTTTTTCAACTTTAGCAGACAATTTTTCAGGAAGAATTGGAACAGCACGACCTAAGCCATCCACATTAACTAAAGTAACTTCTTCTTTGTTAATACCATATTCTTTAGAAATGAATGGAACATACTCTGCTAATTCACCAATCATTTCAACACCTGTAAATCCAGCACCAACAACATGGAATGTTAAAACTTTACGACGAAGAACTTCATCTTGAATCCCTGCTGCCTTTCTAAAGACATCACGAATTCTATCGCGTAATACAACCGCATCATCATAGGACCATAATGTATAGGAATGCTCTTTAGCACCTTCTACACCAAAGTATGTTGGTTTAGACCCAGTAGCAAGCACAACAATATCATATTCATATTGGTTTGCTTTTCCAAAAATAACCTTGTTTTCAAAATCGATATTAGAAATTTCATCGAGTTGGACATCCACTTTACGTCCTTTAAAAATCTTCTTTAAATCCATACGAATACTTGATTCGTCCACTCTAGATGCTGCTACCTCGTGTAACTCAGTTAGCATCGTGTGGAATGGATTTTTATCGATAATTGTAATACTTACATCGTCGTTTTTCTTAAACTTTTTAGCAAGTTTTTTAGCTGTTAAGATTCCAGCATAACCGGCTCCAACGACCACAATATTCTTTTTCAATATAACTCCTCCTTATAAGTCAGTAACTTATGCTTTACAATTATATGAAAGCTCTAGAGTACTTTCAATTAGTTTACCTCACTATTTTTCCTTATTTTTTTACTTTTAACATTAATTGTTCTTTTGCACAAAAAAAGAAAGACACTTTGTGAAAAGCTGTACTAGTCTCACAAAGTGTCACATAATAATAATTATTTTACGACGATATTCACAATTTTGTTTTTAATGACAATCTCTTTAACAATTGTCTTACCTTCAATATTTTTCTGAACATTCTCTTGAGCGTAAACAAGAGCCTTTAAATCGTCCTCACTTAAATTCGATGGTGCATTGAATTTCGCACGCACTTTCCCATTGATTTGAGCTACAATTTCAATTTCATCTAAGACCAATTTATCAGGATCATAGCTAGGCCAAGCAGTAAATGAGATGCCTGTTTCATCCGTTAGATGTTGATATAACTCTTCACCCATATGGGGTGCAAAAATTGCAAACATCTTTACAAATCCCAATGCATATTCATTAAATACCTTGCCTTGTTTATAAGCTTCATTCACAAATATCATCATCTGTGATATCGCTGTGTTAAAGCCAAAGTTTTCTAGGTCTCTTGTTATTTTCTCAACAGTTGCATGATAGACATAATCCAAGCTACCATCATTCTCTAGTGTGATATGACTTTGATCGCTGAAGAATCTCCAAACGCGATCTGTCCAACGTTTTATACCATCAATACCACGAGTACTCCAAGGAATAGCACCATCAAAGGGACCCATAAACATCTCGTAAAGTCTTAGCGAATCTGCACCATGACTTTCAACAATTTCATCTGGATTTACCACATTACCACGTGATTTACTCATTTTCTCATTGTTGTCACCTAGAATAAATCCTTGGTGATAAAGTTTTGTAAAAGGTTCTTTGGTATCGACAACTCCAATATCATAAAGCACTTTATGCCAGAATCTTGCATAGAGTAAATGCAACACTGCATGCTCTGCCCCTCCAACATAAAGATCCACTGGAAGCCAATGACTTAATAGTTTAGGATCAGCAATTGCTGTGTCATTTTTCGGATCTAAAAAGCGCATATAGTACCAGCAACTTCCAGCCCATTGAGGCATCGTATTGGTTTCACGACGTCCCTTTGAGCCATCAGCAAAGGTCACTTCCAACCAATCTTCAGCGTTTGCTAAGGGTGATTGTCCATCAGGTGCTGGTTTGTAGTTTGCTACTTCTGGAAGTTCTAAAGGTAACTCTTCAATATCAAGTGTTCGCATTGTTCCATCTTCCATATGTACAACTGGAATAGGTTCACCCCAATATCGCTGACGAGAAAAGAGCCAATCACGTAAACGGTAGGTCACCTTGGGTTCCCCAACTCCCTTATCCACAAGCCAAGTATTCATCGCCTCAATAGCATCTTCCTTATTTAATCCATCTAAGAAATCGGAATTAATATGAAGTCCATCTTCTACCATAGGTAAAACATCACTCTCTGATTTGAGTACTGGGATAATTTCAATTCCATACTTTGTCGCAAATTCAAAGTCACGCTCATCATGTGCCGGAACGGCCATAATGGCACCAGTACCATAACTTGCAAGCACATAATCCGCAATATAAATTGGAATTTCTTTTTGGTTGACCGGATTTATCGCATAGGCCCCAGTAAATACACCGGTCTTCTCTTTATTTAATTCAGTACGCTCTAAATCACTTTTATGTTGAGTATTCGAAACATATTGATTCACCGCTTCAAGATTATCTGCAGTGGTAATATC
Organism: uncultured Erysipelothrix sp.; assembly: GCA_964653415.1. GTDB lineage: Bacteria > Bacillota_I > Bacilli_A > Erysipelotrichales > Erysipelotrichaceae > Erysipelothrix. The sequence continues at coordinate 51,302 of CAZZFJ010000001.1, forward strand.
ACTCACATAAGGGTGATCAGGAGCTAAGACACAATAGGTTGCCCCAAAGAGTGTATCAGCACGTGTGGTAAAAACAGTAAATTCTCTGTTGTGATTTTTAATTTTAAAAGTAACATTGCTACCCACTGATTTACCAATCCAGTTGATTTGCATCTCCTTAGTAGAAGCTGGCCAATCCACTAACTCTAAATCATCTAATAATCTTTCAGCATAATCGGTAATCTTTAAAACCCACTGACGCATCGGAATACGAATAACATCAAAGCCACCTACTTCAGATTTACCATCAATAACCTCTTCATTTGCAAGTACAGTTCCAAGCTCAGGTGAAAAATTGACTGGTTTTTCATCAACATAAGCCAAGCCTTTTTCATAAAGCTTCGTGAAAATCCACTGAGTCCACTTTACATAGTTAGTATCTGTAGTGGATATTTCTTTGCTCCAATCATAAGACAAGCCCAAAGATTGAATTTGACGTTTGAAGGTTTCGATATTTTTTTTGGTAAAACCTTCGGGATGATTCCCAGTTTTTAAGGCAAACTGTTCCGCAGGTAAGCCAAAGGCATCCCATCCCATAGGGTGTAATACATTATATCCTTGCATACGTTTTTGTCTTGCAAGAATATCAGTTGCTGTATATCCACGCGGATGTCCTACATGAAGACCATCACCTGATGGGTAGGGAAACATGTCCAAAATATAATATTTAGGTTTTGTAAAATCATAGACATCTGTTTTAAATGTCTCATTTTCTTCCCAATATTTTTGCCATTTCTTTTCAATTTCTAAATGATTATACATAATCTCCTCCTGTACAAATAAAAAAGTGCCACCGCAACAAGGACGATAAAAGTCTACCGCGGTACCACCTATATTCTCAATATCATTGAGCTCTTAAACTTTTAACGCAAGTAAAACGCTTCTCTCTACCAGTTCAAAAGAAGAGCTCCAAGATGAGTTCAATAGATTCCGCTTGTTGATTTACACCTAACATCAACTCTCTAGAAAGCTTTGTCTATCTACTAGTTCTTTTCATCGCTTATACTTCTATATATTAATTGTTTATTGAAGTCTTGTCAAACATTAAACAGAGAGTTCTAAGATTTAATATCTAATATATATTTCCCTGCTGTATATCCAGTGCTTAAAGCCGAAGTAATATTGTATCCGCCGGTAAATGAGCTAACATCTAAGAGTTCACCAACAATTGAGACATCTGGATTTATCTTTGAACGCATAGTTTTAGGATCAATCTCTTTTAACATCACTCCCCCATTGGTAACAAAGGCAAATTTAAAACCACGAGTATCATAAATAGTCATTTTAAAATGTCTTAGATTTTGATATAAATCGCCTTTTAAAGTAGCAACATAATCAATCAATCGCTTCTGGTAGTTAAAATGTGTCTCATCTAACTCCGATGAATCGGGGAAAAAATCAATAACAATCTCTACCGGACCTGTTTCAACCATCTTTTGAATCTCAAAACTAGAGCGCAATGCACAAGGGCCTGAGAGTCCAAAATGAGTGATTAGTAAATCATGAGTAATATGACTCACAACTTTTTTACCCTTAAGAACTTTGATACTCACATCCTTAAAGGATAATCCTTGCAATACTTTTTCTTGTATAAAACGATCGTTTGAAACCAGTGGTACCTCAGCGGGAATTAATGGCGTGATATGATGTCCCAGAGATTGAGATAGCAGGTAGCCATTGCCATCTGAACCCGTATTAGGAACAGTTTTAGCTCCAGTAGCAAGGATAATCTTATCATATGGAACATTACCCTCACTAGTATGAAGTATTTTCCGATTGACATCAATTGCTTCAACTTTATGAGACAGTTTAATTCGAACACCTTTTTGCACTAAAACATTATGCAATGTATTAACAATATCACCTGACTTATCACTAATGGGAAACATACGATGATGATCTTCTTCTTTCAGCTCACAACCATGATTTTGAAAAAAGGTGATAATATCTTTAGGTGCAAAGTTAGACAAGGAAGAATAAAGAAAACGACCATTTTTAGGTGTGTTTTGAATTACTATGCTCTCATCAACATTCGCACTAACATTACAACGTCCGCCCCCTGTTAATCTCATTTTTTTCCCTAATATCTTATTACGCTCTATCAGCACAACTTCAGCATGAGGGTGATGCGTTTTCGCAGAAATAGCGGCCATCATACCTGAAGGACCTGCTCCTACCACAACAATTTTCATATAGTATCACTCCAATTCTCTATTTATTCTAACATATTACAGCGCAATAGCTTATAATTAAATTAGAAAGGATGCAGATTATGATTTATACTTCAAATATTGATCAACATCAAACTCATATGACTAAGAAAATTCATCCAAAGGCTAAAGCAAATATTCTAATTATTCATGGAATGGCAGAACATCGCTTTCGCTATAAGAATTTTATTGATATACTTTTTCAAAACCAGTACAGCGTTTTCGCAATTGACTTAAGAGGCCATGGAGAAAGTCTTATTGAAAACAAAAAAGGCTTTTTCGCAAAAACAGATGGTTATTTAAAAAATATCGAGGACATTAAAGGAATTATTGATTTGATTCACGAGAAATATCCCAATAAGTTAATTCTCTTGGGACATAGTATGGGCTCGCTTTTCGCAAGGGCTGTTTTAAGAAACTACCCTCACGCTTGTGATGCATTAATCTTATCTGGCAGTCCCTATCCTCCAAAAGGTAGTTTTATACTTCGTAAATTCCTTTATTTACCCGCAAAGTTCTTTCCAAAAAGTGAATCGCGTATCATCTATCGTTTCATGAACTATGGATTCAATAAGCATATCTCAGACCCCCAATCAAACTGCGACTGGCTCAGCTTTGATCAAAATAATGTCCAAAAATACATCCAGGACCCTTTGTGTAATTTCCCTTTTACACTCAGTGCCTACTATGATTTATTCAGTCTTATGAAACTTGTTTACCAAGACAACTGGCTCAAAGTAGATAGCCTCATGCCCATTCACTTTATTATTGGTGCTTTTGATCCTTGTGCCGATTTTAAAAATGATGGTTTCAATCAAGCAATCACCAAACTTAGGGAAACTGGTTACCATAATATCACTTCGAAAATATATCCAAATTCAAGACATGAGCTGCTAAATGACCAAGAAAAAGCTGAAGTAACTTCTGATCTTATCGCATATATAAAAAGTCTGGAGCTCTAATTTCCAGACTTTTACTTTATAAAATAATCTTTGATTAATTGACCTATACGAGAAAAGGCTGCCTGTTCATAATTCTCAAAAGTATGAATGGACTTATCTTTGGCGCGGGTCACTTCAGCCATGCCAATACCATGTTTTTCCCAATTAAAACTGCTCCCTTTACGATACTCAGGAAGATAATGCTTCAACTCCTTTTCCATGGCTTGAGCAGATATTCCTCTATTGGGATGCGCATGGGCATTTTTGTGATGTAATAAAAAATGATACTCAATACATGGTTGAACCAGATATGTATTTTTATGTCTAAGTTGACCATTTACTAAGAACTTTTGATACTCCCAAAGGGAGTTCTCCAAATCATACATCAATACAAGTTCTTCACTAGCAATCGACTCTTCTTTTGAAAAACGAAGAATCGATTCATTAATATCCGCACCCAGTGTCGACTTTCTGCGAATTCTAAGTTTGATATTGGTGTTATAGATGTACTTTAAGTATTTTAGATAATTCTCCTCTGTTTCACCTTCAACTAAAAGTACGAGTACATTTTCTTTTTTTGTAGCCCTTTTATCTTTATATTGAGTTTTATGACGCATTATTTATCACCATTTAAAATATTTTGAAGCTGCGATAAAAGCGAGTATTCTGAGGAAGTATCCGGATTGGTTCCATAGGCGTCTAGCTGATATCTTTGAGATAAAGTATGTTGGGGATTCAACTGATATTCCGATAAATACTCAATTTGAGGAAGCTTGTCATCATCCAACTTAAATAAGATTTTATTTTCATTAGAGATAAAATCATAATCTAAGAGTTTAGCGCGGTGAGTCGAAATAATAAATTGGATGGTTGGAATGAGTTTAACCACATTCTTAAAAAACACCATAATTAAATTCACAAGGTCATCATGTAAGCCCAATTCTATCTCATCAAAGATCATGACCGAATTATCTTTAATCCCCTCTATCATTGGAAGAAGAATGTGGATAAGTTGCTTAGATCCTGAGGAAATATCTTTATAGGCATAACTGGCACCGCTACGGTGGATAAAACTAAAGTCTTGATAGTCTCTTTTTTGTCTTAATACATCTTTGTTAAGAAGCTGTGGAATCAAGGACATATTTTCGTGAATCAAACTTTCAGATTCCAACTTTTTTTCATCCCTTGAAAGATCTGAGAATTGAATCATGCGTAAACGATCTAGAATTCCTTTTTCTTCCTGAGTTAAACGATTGAGTTTCACTTCTTTTATATCTAAGTCTGCTACTGCTAAAAAGGTGTTAAGAAGTTTCATACTTCTTTTATTTTCAGAAAACTCAATCATATTATCAATTAAGTCTTCCTTTTGGTGTGGATTAACACAGTCAATAATTTGAATATTTTTTAAAAGTTCCATTAAAGTATGTATTTCCAAATAATCATGATTCATCGCTTGAAAATATTGTACTAATAAAATGGAGTCCTTTAGTTTATGTAAAACATCCTTATCAGGATCAATACGCATTTCAAAATCAGGTTGGCTCCGAATAAAAACACAGTCTTCTATTCCCTGTTTTTCAGTAAATAACCATTCATCGATGATACAGTTTTTGTGAATATTGATTTCAAATCCATAGCGAAGATCATACTCGGAGTTTTCTAAGACAATTTCAAATAGAGATGCTTGATTGTTTAAAATAGGGTAAGTGGGTTCTAAGGCTAAGTTACCACTAACAATATAATCAATAACCTCGCGTAAAATCTTAAAGAAGTTGGATTTACCAATATTATTTTTCCCAAATACCAAAGAAAAATTAGCAATACTATCTTGAGTAAAGCGATGTTGGTAACTTTGATCGTTACCACTATTTACAAAATCTAAACTGATCTTATTTTTAAAGTTATATAAATTTGAAACGGTTATTTGCTTAATCATATCATACACCTCTTATCTCAATTATATCACAGCAAAAGAAAAGAGCCGAAGCTCTATAATAAAAATAATGACTGTAAACTAAATTCTTGAAACGCCTACCCCAAAACCTTCACGACCCGAATGAACAGACAGTGCTGGAGAAATTTTTTCAATTAAGATTTCCTCAGCTTTATCAAATTTTTCCTTGGCGTACTCCAGGATTTTCCCAAAGTCTTCTTTTGAATCTGCATGCAGTAAAACGACACGATAGCGATCCAAATCTTTGACAAACTCATGTGCCTTATCAATCGTACGATAAATGACTCGAGGATATCCTCTAGTTTTACCTGCAGTATAATATACCCCTTCATCATTCACCGAGATAATTGGTTTTATATTTAAAACACTCGCAACAGATCCAGCTATAGTTCCAATACGTCCCCCTTTAATTAGATTTTCAAGGGATTGGAGTGTAAAGTAGACATTGGCAGAGAATTTATTGGCCTCAATATAATCTAAAATTTCCTGAAATGAGAGTCCTTCTCTAACCAATTCTTCAGCCTTTAATGCAACATAACCTGCACCAAGGGAAATGCGAAGTGTGTCCACTACTGCAATTTGAAGACCTTCAAAGTCATCGGCTACATGCTTAATGACATTATAAGTGCCCGACATGGCCGATGTTATAGTGATGACTATTGCATGGGTATATCCTTCATTTTTGACACGATTGAAAACATCTTCAATATCCTTCCCATTGGGTAGTGAACTGGATACTGTAGATTTTTCCATCGCTTGGAAAACTTCTTCTCCCGTAATATCTCTTCCTGCGATGTATGATTTACCATCAATATTTATTTGAAGTGGGATTTGAAATATTGTATGTCCTTTTCCAAGATTCTCAGTAATGTCCGTTGCTGAGTCTGCAATAATTGCAATTTTTTCCATTATTTTTTCTCCTTTAATACTAGATTTTTGAATGAGTAATCTGCCAACAACTTTCCAGCAAAAGCTAAGGTAGCTGCTTTAAGGGGAATTACCATGCTCCCAGATTCACTGGCTTGAAACTTATTGGGCTTGTCATAGACTTCTGAAACCGTAAAGCGCATACTTTCCTCAACATAACCAATAAACATATTGTAGCCATTTTCAATACCATAGATTTCAAGCATCTGATCAACACCTTTGGTGATGTGATTGATATTCATAATTTGCTTTAATATTGTTATCGCAATAATATAAACAAGATGGTCTTTATTATAACGCTTTTTTTCTGGTGCAGGCATGGCTTTATGTTTTACATAGTTATTAATCATGGCTTGGGTTAAAATGTTTTCTTCAAATGCAAAAAGCACTGATAATTTATCATTTGTAAATTCTAAGATTTGATCCAAGTACAATGGAATTTCTGGAAGATCTTGATATCTGGGTAATTCCAAATTTTGCGCTCTATCTAACCATGTATCATATTTACTCATTTAATCACCTAGTTTCTGTTACTAGATTACCACATATCATACATTACATCAATCCGTTGCAATTAAAACAACATAAAATCACATAAGCTCAGCCCTATTTTTTTAAGAAAAAAACTCCTTTATGGAGTCTTAGATTTAAAATCACAGCTGTTAACATGGTCATCTACCATGCCAATAGCATGCATGTAGGAATAGATAATTGTAGGACCAACAAACTTAAAGCCTATTTTTTTCATATCCTTTGATATTTGTGTAGAAAGTGAGTTGAAAGAAGGAACCTGGGATTCAACTTTTATATCATGAATAATCGCAACCCCTTGGGTGTAAGACCAAATCCATTGAGACAAATCAATTTCCTTTTCAACAATTATTTTCGCATTATGAATAATAGCATCAATTTTGAGCTTATTACGAACAATTTTAGGATTGTCATAAAGAAGTTTAGGATCCATCTTTGCGACTTTATCCACCTCGAAATTGAAGAATACCTCGCGGTAGTTTTCGCGTTTCTCCAAGATGGTGCGCCAACTTAAACCCGCTTGCATCATTTCTAACACCAACATCTCAAAAAGATAGCGCTTGTCAAAAGATATCTTGCCCCACTCTTGATCATGATATGCTATTTCTAAGGCTGTTTTAGGCCATGCACAGCGTTTCATTAGAGTAAATCAATCTTGCCTTTTACAGCATTCAATGTTTCATCATCCCATAGAGATACTTGAACTTCGCCAATATGGGCTTTACCTAATAAGAGCATGCAGAGTCGACTTTGTCCAATCCCACCGCCAATGGTTAATGGGAGAACATCACCCACAACCTGTTGGTGAAACTCATATTGTAAACGATCCTCTTTATCTGCAATCTTAAGTTGATTTAACATGGACTCAGCGTTAACACGAATCCCCATACTCGATAACTCCAGAGCGATTCCTAAGGGTTCATGCCAAAAAACTAGATCTCCATTGAGTTCCCAATCATCATAATCAGGTGCTCTATGTCCGTGAGCTAAGCCACTTTCTAGCGGATGTCCAATTTTCAAAATAAAGCTTGTATGGTGTTTTTTAACATACTCATGCTCACGTTCATCAGGTGTTAAGTCAGGATACATATTTTCAAGTTCTTGAGTTGTGATAAAGGATACTTCAGGGTCAATTTTAATATTCACATTCTTATATTTAGTTTGAAGACGCATGGAAGTTTCACAAATAGCTAAAACAATTTGCTGGACTGTATCCTTTAAGTACTCTTCATTACGCATTGATGGATCAATGACCCGCTCCCAGTCCCATTGGTCTACGTAAATTGAGTGTGTATTATCCAAGATTTCATCACGGCGAATTGCATTCATATCAGTGTAAAGACCATTTCCCACACGAAAATCATACTGATACAAGGCCATGCGTTTCCATTTAGCGAGGGAGTGAACAACCTCTCCATCTTGATTTAAAGAAGGTACATCAAAACTTACGGCTCTTTCGCTTCCACTCAAATCATCATTCAATCCACTTTTAGCTGCAACAAACAAAGGGGCAGACACACGCTTAAGTTTTAAACTCCCTGTTAAAGCCTCTTCAAACCAGCGCTTAATAAAGCCAATAGCAGTTTGGGTATCATAGATTCCAAGACTGGATTTATAGTCTTTTGGAATGATTGTTTTCATAATCGACTCTCCTCTTTTAATATGCTTTATCATATCATGAAATGAAAATATTTCAAAGTCTGCAAATACTTTCATAAAGTAATCTCTAGTAAAATAAAAAAGACTTCATAGTCATACTATAAAGCCATTATTTTTGATTCTTATTGATGCTCCATAACACTAAAGCAAATACTATGGTAATAATAATCAAATTACTAATCAGACTATCCATATCTTTTGTCTCACTGTACATAAGAAGCTTGGTTATGATGGCCAATCCATATAATAAAAATGAAGGTGTTTTAACAAAATTCTTCATATTTAAATTTCTAAGGATTCATTCATCGCTTTATTTTCAGATAAGACTAAGATTGTATCCCCTTTTTCAAATACATAGGCGGGACTTACTTGTAAATTATATTGTGAATCATTGACCGATTTAATAGCTAAAATGTTATAGCCATAATTTTTTCGGATGTCCAGTTTATATATGGCTTTACCAATCCACTCACGTAAGACGTTCAACTCTAAAATGTGATAATTTTCATCCAATGCTAGATGATCAATCACTGTGGCATTGCTAATTTCATGTGCTAAGCGAATTCCCATTTCTGACTCAGGAAGGATAACTCGAGTGGCACCTACTTTCAACAACACTTCTTTATAGTCCTTGTTTTTGGTTTTTACAATAACTTCTTTGATACCTAGCTTTTTAAGATTCATAATACCAATGATAGTATTTTCCAGACGCTCACCTGCAGCAATCACAGCAATATCAGCATCTTTAACACCCACCTCAATTAGTTGATCAATCTTGGTGAAATCTGCTTGAACTGGCATCTCAACATCTAACATAACCTCTTCAACATGATCCATCTTTGAATCTACTGCAATGACATCCACACCATCACGCGCCAATGTCTTGGCCAATGCGCTTCCAAATAAACCTAAACCTAATACTGCAACTGTTTTACTCATATTTATCACCTAACCGATTAAGACACTATCTTCTGGATAATGTACTTTTGATTCTTTATCTACTGATCCTAAAGATAGGATTACTGTAAGTGTACCAACACGTCCCATAAACATCAAGATAATTAATAGAAATTTACCAAACCAATTTAAGTATGGTGTCAAACCCATCGACAAACCCACGGTACCAAAACAGGAGAAGACCTCCATCAGCACAGCTTCAAAACCAAAGCCTTCAGGTATTGTTTGGGTCATAAACATTAATAATAAAATGGTCGTAATAGTTAATAAGGCCACTACTAAAAGTAAGAAGGCTTTTTGAATTCTTTCTTTACCAATTGCCCGAAAACCAAATCGAGGTTCTTCACGTCTAAACTGCGACACAAATGAAAAGAAAAGAACTGATAAAGTAGTTAACTTTATACCACCAGCTGTTGATCCAGAAGATCCTCCCATAAACATTAAAACTATGGTAACAAAGATTCCTGCCATTGACAGTTGTTGGTAGTTAATATTTGAGTATCCCGCAGTTCTGGGTGTAACTGCAAGAAATAAGGTATTTACCACTTGGTCAAAGGGATTTAGATGAGCAAAAGTGCCGTGTCTAAACTCTGTAATTCCCAAAATTAAAAAACTTACTAGAAGTACAATCCCAGTGGCACTGAGTGCAATTTTAGTATGAAATAGTAACTTCTTATTCTTTCTAAAGGTTGAGAGATCACGCCAAACTATAAATCCCAGTCCTCCAATAATAATCAAACTCATGATTACAAAGAGAATGTATGGATTCTCTTGAAAGCCGGCCATAGAATTACCAAACAAGTCAAATCCAGCATTACAAAAGGCTGATATAGAGTGAAATATTGAAAAATAAGTTCCCTTAATCAAACCCATTTGAGGAATCCATGAGATTCCCAGTAGTATGGCGCCAATAATTTGAATCGAAATTGAAAAGCGCAATACATAACTAACAATCGAACCTGCTTGAGATGTATCTTCTATATTGAGCGACTCTTGAATAATCTTTTTTTCTCTAAGGCTAATTTTTTTTCCAAGTAATAGGAAAAACAAAACAAGAACGGTCATAAAACCCAAGCCACCAATTTCAATTAAGCTTAAAATCACTGTCTTACCAAAATAGTTCCAGTGACTTGCGGTTTCTAAGGTAATTTGGCCCGTTACAAATAAAGCAGATGCTGCTGTGAAAAAGGCATCCCAAAAAGGGGTAAATTCACCACTTTGGGATGCAATTGGTAACATGAGCATACTACCCCCAAGGATCAGTATGGATAAAAATCCGAATACTATAAATTGAGGGATACTTAATTTCTTAATTAAGGTTTGCATTACTCTAGATTTAACCTCGCAAGTGCACGTTTAAGTGCTTGTTCTTGTTTTTGTAATTCAATAATATCTTTTTCATCTTGAAGTGCTGTTTTAGCACGGTCATAAGCGCGCTTAGCACGGATGAAGTCAATTTCATCTTCACTCTCAAAAGTAGAAACAATCAACGCTGCCTTATTTTCTTTAAAGTGAAAAATACCTTCAGACACCGCAAAGCGTTTGCTTCCCTCTTGTGTTTCAACGGTTACCACACCAATCTCAACCTCAACATAGATTTCCATATGACGCGCTAAAATGGTCCTTTGTCCATCTGATGTAGGAAGGGTTATCGATTTGATATGGTATGGACTCATATTCCCATATTGTGATAAAACAACAAGATCAAACATGATTGCTTTCCTCAAAAGCAGCAAAGACATCGTCTACTGTTGCTTTGAATAAAAACAGAGTCTCTGGAATATGATCCAGTTCACCATCGAGGATCGCTGCAAAAGAGCGTACGGTTTCTTTCATGGGTACATAACGACCCTTAATTCCGGAAAATGTTTCCGCAACATTGAAAGGTTGAGATAAGAAGTTACGTATTTTACGTGCGCGACTGACTACTAATTTATCTTCATCAGACAACTCTTCCATCCCTAAGATTGCAATAATATCTTGCAGTTCATTGTATTGTTGTAAAATTCTTTGTACACCACGTGCTACTTTGACATGTTGCTTACCAACAATATCATCTTGCAATAAAGCACTACTGGATTCTAATGGATCAACAGCAGGATAAATTCCTAAAGCTGCAATATTACGATCCAATACAGTACGAGCATCTAAGTGTGTAAAGGCTACTGAAGGGGCTGGGTCAGTTAAGTCATCCGCAGGCACATAAACAGCCTGAACTGATGTAATGGACCCTGATTTTGTTGAAGTAATTCTTTCTTGAAGTTGACCCATTTCTGTCGCAAGTGTTGGTTGATATCCAACTGCGGATGGTCTTCTACCAAGAAGGGCTGATACCTCAGAACCTGCTTGAGTAAAACGGAAGATGTTATCAATAAAGAGTAGCACATCCTGTCCTTTTTTATCTCTAAAGTGTTCTGCCATCGTTAGAGCCGAAAGTGCTACACGCATTCTAGCTCCAGGTGGCTCGTTCATTTGTCCATAAACTAATACCGTTTTATCTAAAACATTAGCTTCTTTCATCTCATGATATAAGTCATTTCCCTCACGAGTTCTCTCTCCGACACCCGCTACAACTGAAAGACCACCATGCTCAATAGCGATGTTATGAATCAATTCTTGCATAAGAACAGTTTTTCCAACACCGGCGCCTCCAAAAAGACCAATTTTTCCACCTTGTGGATAAGGGCAAAGCAAGTCAATAACTTTAATTCCTGTTTCAAGGATTTGAGTTGCGACTACCTGTTCTGAAAAATCAGGCGCTTGACGATGAATGGGATCAACATGAACACCTTCCATATCAAATGGTTTCTCATCAATCACTTCGCCTAAAACATTAAAGATGCGTCCCAAAGTTTCATCCCCAACTGGAACTGAAATCGCTGCACCAGTATTGGTAACTGTCATGCCGCGTTTTAATCCATCGGTTGGATTCATGGAAATACATCTGACACTTTCATTCCCTATATGCTGTGCAACTTCTAAAGTAACATTTTGATCATCTACTTTAAGTGCATAGTATAATTTTGGAAGACTGTGTCGATCTTCAAAGACCACATCCACAACTGGACCAATAATTTGATTTATTTTACCTTGTGTCATATTTAATCCTCCGCTTGAGTTAAGTCTGCAATTTCTTCTGTAATTTTTTCTTGACGCAATCGATTGTATTGAAGTTTTAACTGATATAGCATTTGATCTGCATTTTCAGTTGCTTGCTCCATCGCAACACGACGCATCGTATATTCTGCAACCTTACTTTGATAATATGCATCAATTAAAGTTGCTTCTAAGAATACGCGTTTAAATGCCTTATTGGCTGTTTCATAATCTGGCTCAAACAACATATCATATTCTTTTGACAAACGATAACAAGTATCGATTGTTTTAAAATGTATTTTTGAACTGATGGATACCACAGGTACCAAACAGTATATTTCATAATCATTTCCAAATCGTTGAATAAAGTCTCGAATCATGTCAAAGTCAATATTCTCCGATGAAACCCTATTGTTCAAAAGCTCAATATTATCCAGACGCTCAAACTTTTCAAAACTTTGTGAACCAATAATAATAAGCTTATCATTTTCAAATTTCTCTACTTCATGAAGTAGATTTCTAGGATAGGCAGAAACAAGTCCCAAATCAGGCACAAAACCCAAGTATAGCTTTTCCTTTTTGCAATCAACTGCCTCTTTTGGCAAGTTTAAAATGTGCTGGTAAATAGGATTGTATGCAAGCATTCTTGAGCGGTATCGTTGAAGTTTACTCATCGAAACAAGTTTCATGGCATTGGTTATTTTTTGAGTCGTTTCAATGGTTTTTCTTCTTTTTACGAGGGAAGATAAACTACGACTCATTAGAACTCACCTTGAAATCTTGTAATATTTTATCCAATGCATTTTTAATGGATTCAATTAGAGCATCATCTAACTTATATTCTTTTTTAATCTCACTTAATATTTCTGGATAATCTTCTTGAATCATACGGTGCATATAACTTTCAAAAGCTAAGACCTCTGATACTTCCAATTGGTCAAGATAACCATAGCGATTTAGAAATAAACTTAGAACCATTAAATCATGAGATAAAGGTTCATTAATACCTTGTTTTAAAAGTTCAGTGATTCTTTCTCCATGGTCTAAAATAGCCTTGGTTGAAGCATCAACATCCGTACTAAATTGAGCAAAACTCATAAGGTCAGCATAGTTTGCAAGTTCCAATTTAAGACTGGCTGCAACATGTTTCATTGCTGGAGTTTGTGCTGCTGAACCTACACGTGAAACAGAAAGTCCACTATCAACTGCAGGTCTTTGTCCTGAGTTGAATGCATCAAGATTTAAGAACAATTGTCCATCAGTAATCGAGATGACGTTTGTAGGGATATAGGCACTAATATCTCCTGCTTGAGTTTCTATAATAGGCAGTGCGGTCATTGAACCACCACCCATTTTTTCTGATAATTTAGCACTTCTTTCAAGAAGGCGTGAGTGTAGATAGAAAACATCTCCAGGGAATGCTTCACGACCTGATGGTCTGCGCAATAGTAAAGAAATCGTACGATATGCTACCGCATGTTTTGATAAATCATCATATACAATCAGTACATCTTTCCCTTGGTTCATCCAGTATTCAGCAATGGATGCTCCAGTATAGGGGGCAATATATTGTAATGAAGCCATATCATCTGCAGGACTGGCAACTATAACCGTATTTTCAAGTGAGCCATGACGATCTAATTGATCAACAAGGCGTGTAATGGTTGAAGCTTTTTGACCAATCGCAACATAAACACAAATGACGTCTTCGCCTTTTTGATTCATGATCGCATTCATGGCAATACTTGTTTTTCCTGTTTGTCTATCTCCAATGATAAGTTCTCTTTGTCCCTTACCAATTGGAATCATTGAGTCAATAATTTTCCATCCTGTAAAAAGAGGTTGATTTACACTTTGTCTTGCCATAACAGGTGCCGCTGGATTTTCAATAGGACTTCTTTCAGTCGTATGAACCTCACCTTTAGCATCAATTGGAAAACCTAAAGCATCTACAACACGTCCCAATAGTGCATCACCCACTGGGGTATCTACAACGTGGTTTGTGCGATAGACACGGTCATTTTCACGAATTTCACTATCACTACCTAACAAGACAACACCGACTTGGTCCTCTTCTAGGTTCATAGCAAGGCCATAAATCCCTTCATCAAAACGAAGAAGTTCTCCTGATAAAACATCTTTTAAGCCTTTTACAAAGGCTATTCCATCTCCAACACTGTAAACTACGCCACTATCTGTTGCATCTTCATCCCAACTATAACTTTCAATGCGCGCTTTAAGTCTTTCGACAATGCGCTCGCTTTTTTTATCCATTAAGATACCTCCGATAACAGACGTTCTAAGCGTCCTGTAATACTTAAGTCTATCGACTCGTTATTCAAATACATTCTAATTCCAGATTTTAACTCTGGTCGTATTTTATGCACAATTTCAACATTACCATTGGTTTTTGCTTGAATCATGCTGACTAATTTATCATTGAAACCTTCTGAGAGTTGCTCAGAACTTTCAATAACACAATAGTTATAATCCCCTTGCTTGACTAAAATATCACGGACTGAAATTTCGATTTTAAACAGTTGTTCAATTAATCCATCTTCAATCACTATTTTAAGAAAATTGTAAACTAGGGGTGAAAAACGGGCTTTGAATTCATCATCAAACTTTTCAAATCGTTCACGACTAAAAAGTAATGCATCCACAAATTGTGGAATTTGTCTGAATACATCCACCATTTCTTTAAATTCTAAATAATATTTAACCGTATCACTTTGACTGGATGCTACAAAAGCCTGGGCATAATTCTCATGATCGTACATGAGCTTTATCCATTTCTTTTTCTAATGCTTGTAACATTTCCGTTTCATCAAAGCGATAGCCTTCTAAAACTTTTTCCGTCATGACATAAGCCACATCAACAATTTCTTTTTCAACTTCTTTGAGCATTGCTGCTTTTTCTTTAGCAATCGCTTCACTTGCTTGAGATTTCATACGTGCAACATCCATGTGAGTTTCCTCAACCAATTTTTCACGCATTGTTTCAATATCCTTAAGCATCATTTGCTTAGATTTCTCCAGAGCATCCAGTTGTGAAGCCTTCTCTTTTTCAAATAGAATCTTGTCTTCAGCTTGTTGTTGATTCAGCTTTTCAATTTCAGTATAAGCTGCTTGAAAATCACTGGCTTTTTTATCCATGATTTTTAAAACAGGTTCATGTAAATACTTTTTATATACTAAAAATATGACCCCTGTTGCACATAGCTGTACTAAAATTGTTAAAATGTTGGGAAATAGAAGCGCTTTTATATCTGGCATCTAATTCACACCCATCCTTAAAACATGAAAATTAATAAGAATGCAATTAACATACCATAAATCGCAGCAGTTTCTGCAATACCAGCACCTAACATAAGCATCGTACGAATTTCATTGTTTGCTTCTGGGTTTTTACCCACAGCTTCTACAGCTTTTGCTGCAGCATATCCTTGTCCCAAAGTTGAGAAAATACCTGTCATAACCGCCATCGCAGCAGCGATTGCCACTAATCCTTTACCAATACTAACACTATCCATTTTAATTTTCCTCCTTCATTTCAATAGCAATAAAAATGGTTGTAAGCGAAATAAATAAAAACGCTTGTAAAAAACCAGAAAACAAGTCGAAATACATGTGTAACCATGGGGCAATTAGAACTCCGAAGAAATCAAAGCCACCAATCACAGGTATTAGACCACTTAACCACCCTGTAAATGAATACAGCATCGTCATAATCATCATTCCCGATAGAACATTACCAAACAGCCTTAATGATAAACTAATTAAGGGAGCCACTGTCCCAAAAATGTTGGGGATGACAAAGAAAGCAAAAGGTTGAAAGAAATCCGCAATGTATCCTTTAAAACCGATACTTTTAATTTTAACAACTTGAATTGCAACCCAAGTAATTAGCGCCAGCGCTAAAGTTACACTATAATTTGACGTAGGAGAGTTGAACCCCAACAATCCCGACCAGTTTGATAATAAAATGAAGATAAAAACAGAGCCAATATAACCCGCCATTTTCTTTCCATTCTTCTCACCCATAACAGGTACTGTGATTGAAAGGATACTTTCTACATACGTAATCGCATAGAGAACAATACCACTTGGTTTTTCACCATATTCATAGGCAACAATTTTCTTGTTGGCGAACATGATGACACCTATAAGGACACTAGATACTACTAGAATTGTAAATAATTCAGCTTGCATGAGTCTCCTCCTTCATAAAGAGATTGAATATGAAGTGCACAGCACGATCTGTGAAATACGCCGTAAACAAGGCAAAAGGATTGAGTATGTCTTGAAATAGAAACGACAAGCCCAAAGGCACTGCCAGTAAAGCTATTGTAAAGACAATATATGAAATATACTTACTCACACTAAATTTTGATGTGTCTAATAGAATTCCATAAAATCGTTCCCGTGAAAACACAAGCAAAATCATGACAACATGTCCTAAAGTCCAAGCCAAGCCAATTGAAGAGTTCAATAGAGCTACAGGTAAACCCAGTACAGCCAGTATTGCATAAATCATCCAAATCTTCATATGTCACCTCCTCAATTATCGTGCTAGATAAGCTTAATCTCTTCAGCGCTCTTAAAGAGAGTATACCTGAAAATCAGACATATATTCTTTCTAGCATTCATCATGTATTATAACACAAAAACTAGAGCTACTGATAAGTATTACCCAATATATAGTCTTTATTAAGTTAAAAATTATTAACAATTAGTTTTAGCACAAAAATAAAAGGTTGAGATTAATCCCAACCTTTTTGAATAAATATTTGGCGCGCCCGACAGGACTTGAACCCACAACCTTTTGAACCGGAATCAAACGCGCTATCCAATTGCGCCACGGACGCCTATTAATAGATTCAAAGAAAGATACACTTACTTTGAATCTTTTTTTAATACCGTTAAGAAGTCTTTGAGGACTGTTTCACCTACAATATCATAACTTCCTTCATTACTATAAGCATAACTCACAAACTGCCCTTGAGTAGTGGGATCTTTTTCCCAAGACTTAAAAGATGCATGGACTTGATTTACACCCGTTGTATTAACAATCTCTAATACATTTTTTTTGTTGATGCCAGAACCTACAATAATTTCTATTTGATTACCATATTGCTCTTGAAGTTTTTTCAACAAGCTCATACCTTCGTAACTTTTTTCTGCAAGGCCACTTGTTAAAACGCGATTCACTCCACATTGGATTAAAGTCTCTATTGCTATAAATGGATCCACTACATTATCAAATGCACGATGAAATATCGCATCTATATTATATTCTTGACATATATTAACAAATTTAAGCGTGTTTTGAACATCTATACTACGGTCTTCATTTAAAAATCCAAAGACCAAGCCCTCTACTTTTTCTTTAGCAAATAAATGAGCATCTAATAGCATCGTCTCTACTTCTAAAGCACTGTAATGAAAGCCACCACCTCGCGGACGCAGCATCGGGTAAATCGGAATAGACACCTTCGATTTAGCAAGTTTAACTGTCGCTAAAGAAGGAGTTAAACCACCCATATAAACTGCAGAATTTAGCTCGATTTGATCAGCTCCAATTTCTTGTGCAATCAAACAATCCTGCACGCTACCTGCACATACTTCTACTTTTATATGTTTCATGTTTGCCTCCACGATATAATACTATATCTTAACGACAATAAAATCAAACATATTTGGGTGGATAGTTTTCCGGATCTTCACGCCAGAGTTTTAAAAGAGCTAAGTCTTCGGGCTTAATAGCCTCCTGTTTTAAGGCAACATCAATGAGTACTGGATAGGAACTGAGAGTCTTTAATGGCACATCCTTAAAATTATCTTTTGCTTTTTGAAGATCATAAGTAAATACTGCTACAACACCTAGCACATCATAATTATCTTGTTTTACGGCATCCACTGCTTTTAAAACAGAACCCCCAGTAGAAATTAGATCTTCAATCATGACTACCTTTGCATGCGGTTTTAAGTATCCTTCAACTTGCTTCGCCTGTCCATGCTGTTTGGCCTGAGGTCGAACATAGGCTAATGGTAGTTGTAACAACTCTGCAACTAAACTTGCTTGAGGTAAGCCACCAGTAGCCACACCTACAATCGCTTCTACATCTGGAAACTGTTCTAATATTAAATCTTTTAAACCTTGAGCAATCAAGCTTCGTACTTTAGGGTATGATAAAGTAATGCGATTGTCACAATAAATAGGACTTTTTAATCCAGATGCCCATGTAAAAGGCTCTGTAGCATTTAAGCTTACTGCCTTTGTATCAAGTAATGCTTTAGCAACTTCTCTTGCAATCATTTTCCTGCCTCCCAGTCTTTAACGATTTCTAAATACGCATCATAAGGATGCTCCGCTTGGGTAATTGGTCTACCTACAACAATATAGCTGGACCCTCCAAGACGTGCTTGTTTTGGTGTAGTAATCCGCTTTTGATCATCACTAACATGTGAATTAAAACGAATTCCTGGAGTCACAGTCTCAAAGCCTTCCCTTAGATTTTCATGAATTAATCGGGCTTCTAAAGGAGAACAAACAACCCCATCAAGACCTGCTTCCTCAGCCATTTTTGCATAATTTAGAACCGACTCTTCAAGCGGACGATCAATGAGCTGCTCACGTTTCATATTTTCTTGTGAAGTTGATGTAAGTTGGGTAACAGCAATTAACATCGCTCCATCACCTAAACCACGCTTAGCCGCCTTCATCATCTCCACTCCACCAGCTGCATGAACATTGGTCATATCAACACCTAATTTTGCTAAACCAGCCATAGCATGTTCCACGGTGTTGGGTATATCATGCAATTTTAAATCTAGAAAAATCTTATGACCTCTATCTTTGACTAACTGAATAATTTTTGGTCCTGTTTGATAATACAACTCCATCCCAATCTTTACAAAGATGGGTGTATCAAAATTATCTAAAAAATTCTCAACAGATTCTACCGATGAAAAATCAAGCGCTACAATAACATTATGCATTTTTCTTTACCTCATTTCTTAAGTGTTCAATTGATTGATACCCCAAACTTTCTAAACGCTTGGGTAAATCATCGATCAATTCTTTACAAATTAATGGATTGTGTAGGTTGGCTGTTCCTACCGCAACAGCATCTGCTCCTGCTAAAAACATTTCAATAACATCATCCACATTTTCCACTCCGCCCATACCAATAATTGGAATGTTTACAGCACGACTCACTTCGTAAATCATTCGTATTGCAACAGGTTTTATAGCAGGACCACTAAGACCACCTGTTTTATTTGCAAGAACCGGTTTTTTTGTTTCAATATCAATTCGCATTCCAGTTAAGGTGTTAATCATAGTAATCCCATCTGCACCACCAGATTCTACTGCCTTAGCAATATCAACAATCGAGGTAACATTAGGAGAAAGTTTTACATAGATTGGTAAATCCGTCACTGCCTTGCACTTTTGGGTAAGACGTTTTGCGATTATGGGATCAACTCCAAATGCTACACCACCTTCAGAAACATTAGGACATGAAATATTTAACTCAATCGCTTTGACATTCGGTGCTTCAGCAATCCTTTGACATACTGCAACATACTCATCCTCAGTTGCTCCTGCAACATTAGCGATAATGGGAACATCAAACTGGGCAAGAAATGGATACTTCTTTTCAAGAACAAGTTCGAGACCCGGATTTTTAAGACCAATAGCGTTTAACATACCCGAGTGAGTCTCAGCAACTCTAGGTAAATCATTTCCTTGACGTTCATGGAGCGTTACCGCTTTAGCCATAATTGCTCCTAAAATGCTTAAGTCATAAAATCGGGAAAATTCTTCACCAAAACCGAAGCAACCCGAAGCAGGTATAATCGGATTTTTCAAATCTAAACCTGGCAATTTCACACTTAAATCAATCATATTTCTACCTCTTTCGCATTGAACACTGGACCATCGGTACATACTCTATGTTTTTTGTCTTTCGTATCGCAGGCATAACATGCTCCAACTCCACAGGCCATACGCTCTTCTAGGGAAATATAGAGTTGAGGATGCGCTTCATACTTACGCTTAAGGTAATTGAGTAAAGCTAATGGTCCACATGCATAAATTGCATCAAAAGAACCTAAAGTATCTACTACAACCCCAACATGACCCTGAACCCCCATGCTCCCATCATCAGTCGTAACATGGACCTTACCTAAACGCATAAATTTTTGAACATAATAGGCAGATGATGCGTCCATAAAGCCTAAGACAAAGGTGATTTTGACCCCTTTACTAAATAACTCTTTAGCCAGTTGATATAACGGAGCAACTCCCATTCCTCCCCCAACAATTAGAACGTTTTCTACATTGTCTGTCTTAAAGCCTTGACCTAAAGGACCTAAGGCATCCACAATATCATCCTTAGTGAATGAAGTCATTGCTTTGGTACCCGCACCGACAACTTTATAGACAAGTTTTAACTTTTGTGAATCATAGGATGCAATACTGATAGGCCTTCTAAGTATTAAGTTATTTTCACCCGTTTTAAGATGCATAAATTGACCTGGAAAAACCTGTAAATTTGGTGCATCTAAGACCAATTCAAATGTGTCTTTTGCGATATGATTATTTGATATTACTTTCATAAACCCTCCTTATAAACTACTTGACCCTCAACCATACATAAAACACAAGCACCTTTAACTTTTCGATTCATAAAAGGGGTATTGTGTGATTTTGATCGGATAAACTTTGGATTAATAATAACTTCTTTCTCTAAATCAAAAACTGCAAAATCTGCAGGATCACCCTCACGCATAAAGTTCCCTTCTAAATTGAATAAAATTTTAGGTTTAAGACTCATCCAATCTTGTAGGTTCTCTAGTGTAAATTCTTGTTGCTTTAAAACAAATTCTGTATATAAAAGAGGAAAGGCTGTTTCTAAACCGATGATTCCAAAAGGGCCTGCAAAACCTTTAGCTTTTTCACTCTCTGTATGGGGTGCATGATCGGTTGCAATAATATCAATGACACCGGACTTTAAAGCTTCTATCAAGCACTTTTGATCTTTTGAACTTCTTAAGGGGGGATTCATTTTATAGGCACCATCATTACCAGGAATATCCATTTCGCAAAGTAATAAGTGATGGGGTGATACCTCTGCACTCACTTGTGCTCCAATAGTCTTCCCCATTTCAATTGCTGCTACAGACTCTTTACTGGATACATGGCAGACATGGTAGTGTGCTTGCGTTTCATAGGCTAAGATTACATCTCGTGCCACTTGGCTACTTTCTGTTGCGCCGATAATGCCTTTTAGTCCCAGTTGTTTGTTGCGGATTCCTTCATGCATCACTCCTCCATACAGCAGACCATCATCTTCAGTATGAGCAACGATGGGTTTATTTAATCGTGAGGCTTCTTTCATGGCTTCGTACATTACTTTGGAGCTTTGAACCCCTACCCCATCATTGGTATAGGCAAAAGCATTGATATTCTCCATATCTACAATTTGCGAAGAAGTGAGAGAATGTGTAATAGGCGCATATTGTAAAACTTTCACAAGAGCATCTTTTTCAATGATTTCTAAGATGTTTTTATATTTTTCAACGGTATCAGGGACAGGATTGACATTGGGCATGGCACATACCATCGTATAGCCCCCTTTTGCTGCAGCTTGAGTTCCAGTCTTAATGGTCTCTTTCTCACAATACCCTGGTTCTCTAAGATGAACATGAACATCCACCAAGCCAGGCATCAAGAGTTTCCCCTGCAAATCAATGACTGTTTCGACATCAAATACAGGACTGTTAATTGAAACTATTTTCCCCTTTTCTATCAAAACATTTACCCTTTGAAGAGTATTATCTTGAAATACGATTTGGGCATTTTTTAATAAAGTTCTCATCCTTGAATCCATTCTAGTATTGCCATTCTTGCATACACTCCATTACTCATTTGCTCTACAATTCTCGATTTGTCACTTTCAATAAGATGCGATGCGATTTCCACATCCCGATTAACAGGAGCTGGGTGCATTATAATGGCACTTTTCTTTAGGCGGTCATATCGCTTTTGATTCAAACCAAATTGATCCAAATAGTTCGCTTCTGAGTGTTTCTCAGATTCACTATGACGTTCAAACTGAATACGAAGTAACATGAGTACATCCACCTCTTCAATGATTTCATCGATGCTTTTATAAGTTCCGTAAGCTTCAAACTCTGAATCATGATAATAATTGGGGCTACAGAAATAGATTTCAGCACCCATTTTACTTAAGATTCTTGCATTACTTCTTGCAACCCGGCTGTGAACTAAATCCCCTACAATCGCAATTTTTAAGCCTTCAATCTTATTAAAATTTTCATAAATAGTCATAATATCCAGAAGACTTTGTGATGGATGTTCACCACTTCCACTCCCTGCATTAACTATAGAAATTCCCATATCTAAAAGTGGTTGATAGTAGTTATTTTCAGGATGGCGTATAATAGCAACCTCCATCCCAATAGCTTTCATGGTTAAGACAGAATCATAAAGACTTTCACCTTTATTGACAGAGCTTGTTGAGACATCAAAGTTAAACTGATCACACTGTATATTGTTTTCTGCCATTTCAAAACTCATTTTTGTACGCGTACTATTTTCAAAAAACATATTGACAACTTTCAGTTTTTTTCCTTGAATCTGTGGTGATTGTTTTAATGCAATGCCTCTTTTGGCAAGGTCCAAAAATTCCTCATGATTGAACTGGTTTACTTCTAGAAAATGCTTCATATTTATTACCTCCATAATATAAAAGCTGCAGTCAGAGTCAACTACAGCTAAGCAAAAAGTTTAATTTAGCTTGTATGTCTCTCTGTACATAATTAAAGTAAATTAATTTATTTAAATATAACTTGATTGGTACCATCCACAGCTTCTACTTGAACTTTGATGGATTCATTTTTAGAAGTTGGAATGTTTTTCCCGATAAAATCAGGACGTATAGGAAGCTCTCGATGCCCCCGATCTACTAGCACGGCTAAACTAACGGATTGTGCACGCCCATAATCAAGCATTGCATCCAGTCCAGCACGTATGGTTCTACCTGTAAATAAAACATCATCAACTAAAACAACCTTCTTATCTTTAAGGATATTGGATGGCTGTATCTCTATTTTCTCTTCACGATAATCATCGCGATATTGTCTTACATCCAGTTCAACTACCTCGACATCCCCTTCTAGATGTTTGATAATTTCTTGAATGCTTCTTGCTAAATGGACACCCCGCGTTTTGATTCCAACTAGAACCACATCATCGATCCCATCGAATTTCTCTAATATCTCATAAGAAATTCGCGTCAACGCCCGTTGTATCTCTAATTCATTCAGTACTACTTTACTCATTCTGACCTCCATAGAAAAACCTCTTCCCTATAGAAAGAGGTCAAAAGGTTATCTTGGGTCTCTTTCCTTTCATGTCTCTCTGGACATAATTAAAGGTGAGTTTTTCTATACTCATAATACCATCTCAAGACATAATGTCAAGATGGGTAAATAACTTTATTAAAGGATTCTTTTAAGCTATAATATAAAAGAATACTTCAGGGCAGGGTGTAATTCCCGACCGGCGGTAAACCCCGCGAACCTTTGGGTTGAATCAGTGAAATTCTGGTGGCGACAGTAAAGTCTGGATGGAAGAAGTTTTTTTTCATGTCTCCTGGAGTGTATCATTTTTTTGAAACTAGGAGGTTTTTTTATGAAAAAAATGAATACACACCATATGGTTATGCTCGCATTTTTAAGCGCTATTGCGACCGTTCTGTTTATGTTTGAGTTTCCCCTACCAGGATCTCCACTTCAATTTGATTTGAGTGATTTACCGGTATTAATAGGAGCTGTCCTATATGGACCTGGCGCCGTAATTATCATTGCTTTTCTGAAAAATGTGCTTCACATCTTGTTTATATCCAAAAACTCAGGTCTTGTGGGTGAGCTTGCGAACTTTGTTTATGCTGTCTCATTAGCTTTGCCCCTGTCACTATTGGTTTCTCAGATCAAGAAGCATCCAAAAAAAAGAATGGGCATTAGTATCGCTATTGTAGTATTTTCTTCACTTTTGATGCATCTATTTAACTACTATGTTACCTTTCCTTTGTATGGTTTATCACAGGAAGGCGCTTGGCAAATGTTAAATGCGATTTATCTACCATTTAATCTTATTAAAGGAAGTATCTTAATGATATTATTATCCCTTATTAAACCTGTTTTTCACCAACTAAATCTTGTATTGAGAACATAAGGAATTTAGCTATAGCAATCTGCAACAAATCAATGTTGCAGATTTTAATTTATAAAATGAATCTACTTGAAAGTCATATAGTTGAGTTTTGAAATATTTTCATACTTCAGCTTGGCTCAGTTACTTTCGTTGACAACTTTCTTACACACGCTTAGAATTAATTTAGATAGAAGACTGTCTAACAGGAGGAGCTTATGAATATTATAATCATCGGTGGTATTGCTGCTGGGATGAGCGTTGCTGCCAAAGCAAAACGAACCAACCCTAAGGCAAATATAACCGTTATAGAGAAAGAGGATTATATATCCTTTGGTGCTTGCGGACTTCCCTACTATATAGGAGGTCAATTTGAAGATGAAAATGAAATGTATGCTCGTTCAGTTGAGCAAATTCGTGAAAGTGGTATTGAGGTACTCTTAAAACATGAAGTGTTAAGTGTCGATTTTGACAACAAAACCCTTGAAACACTGGATTACACATCCAATACAAAAACGACAATGAGTTATGATCGTTTAATGATTGCAACAGGAGCCAGTGCCATTAAACCACCCATCAGTGGTATTGATGGCGAGAATGTCTATACTATTACTAAACCTTATGATGGAAATCGTTTCAAAGAAAATCTTCATTTGATGCAAGAAATTGTGATTGTGGGGGGTGGCTTTATTGGTGTTGAGATGGCTGAACAGCTAGCACACGCTGGGAAAAAGGTTCACATTATAGAAGCTCAAGATAACTTACTAAGTGGCCCTTTTGATCCTGAAATTTCACAGAAAATTAAGGAAGCCTTAGAGGCAGCAGATGTTGATGTTCACTTATCAGCCCTTGCGAAATCTTTTAATACTGAAAATGGAAAAGTGGTATCTGTTGAAACAAATCAAGGAACCTTCAATACAGATGCAGTGATTGTTTCAGTAGGTTTTAGACCCAACACAGCCTTTATTAAAGGCCAATTAGATATGCTTGATAATGGCGCAATCATTGTAGATGAATATGGACAAACTTCGATAAAAGATGTCTTTGCTGCAGGAGATTGTGCGACTGTCAATCATCGTATTGCATCTACACGCTATATCCCTCTTGCAACTTATGCCAATAAGATGGGACGTTTAATTGGAACAAACATTGTTTCTGACAAAAAGGATTGGCTTGCTTTTGCGGGAGCCTTAGGTTCAGGAGCCATAAAGGCTGGAGCTTTTGAGGCAGCCACAACAGGCATTACCGAGCAAACTGCTAAGGACTTACATCTTAATTACAAAACAACCCTTGTGTATACAAACAATCATTCCAATTATTATACTGATGTGCCACAAGAGAAAATAATGATTAAACTCATTTATGAAGCGGATACTAAAGTATTATTGGGAGCCCAGGTTTTTGGTAGAAATGAAGCTGTTCTAAGAATCCATGCATTCACAACTGCCATTCATGCTAAACTCACTGCAGATGAAATTGGCTTTATTGATTATGCTTACGCACCACCATTTGCATCAACTTGGGAAGCAATAAATGTCGCTGCAAATACAGCAAAATAATATTTAAAGGAGAAAAGATATGTTAAATTCACCATTTTTTACACAATTCTTAAAAATCAGTAATCCCATTACTTTGATTGCAATTGTGGCATTAGTCGGAGCACTGTTTGCTCTAAATAAAATGAACAAAAAGAAAGTAAGCTTTTCCAATCGAATGCTGATTGCTTTAGCAATTGGTCTTGTGATTGGTCTTGCCATTGATTTCTTTGGTTCTAATTTTGAAGTGTATGATAAATTCGCCCGCAAGGAGATTTCAGTTTGGTTTAGTTTAATTGGTTCAGGCTTTGTAAGACTGGTTCAATTAATGGCAGTACCTGTAGTTTTCTTATCTATTATCAAAGTAGTAGTGGATGTTGAGGGCGATCGTATACGCACATTAACCGGAAAAACTTTCTTTGTTTTACTTGGAACTACTTCAATTTCAGCTATTGTTGGTATTACAGTAGTTAAATTATTTGGACTTCAAGGATCCAATTTTACCGGCACTCTTTCTGAAAGTAGTATTGATCGTATGGGTAGCATCGCTGCTCAAAGCTTCCCTGAGTTTTTCTTACAATTGATTCCAAATAATATATTCTCAGTTTTCAGCAATAACGCATCGGTTGTTTCTGTTGTTATTATCGCAGCAATGTTTGCCTCAGCCATTCGTTTCTTACAGGTCAAAAAACCGGATCAGGTTAGACCTTTTGTTGAAGTATTGGATTCTATTCGTACAACAGTAAACTCTGTTTTAATTAACGTTATAAAGTTAATGCCTTATGGTATTGTAGCCTTGGTATCTAACACCTTAATTTCTAACGGTTTAGACGCTATTGCTGGAGTAATAGGCTTTATTATTGCCCTTTATGTAGGGGTAATAATTATGATGTTAGTCTATGTTGTAATTTTGGTACTACTGGGTTTAAATCCCATCACTTTCTACAAGAAAGCTTACACTACAATCGTCTTTGCATTTTCTAGTCGTTCTAGTGTAGGTACCCTTCCCTATACTCTAAAAACCTTAAACGATGATTTAGGTGTTTCTTCACAAACCTCAAACTTTGTCGCAACTCTTGGAACATCAATCGGTATGAATGGATGTGCTGGAGTCTTTCCTGCAATGCTTGCAACATTAGTAGCTTCTGCAGTAGGCTATGAGATGAACTTTGCATTCTATGTCTTGGTTGTTCTAGTGGTTACTATTGGTTCCATTGGAATTGCTGGTGTCCCTGGAACTTCTACCGTTGCTGCAACTGTAACCCTTAATGGATTAGGCTTTGGAGCAGCAATGTCTCATATTGGTGCCATTTTTGGTATTGATCCTATTATTGATATGGGCCGTACTGCATTGAATGTCACAGGTTCCATGGTCGCTGCAATCGTAGTGGATAATTGGGAGCAAAGCTTCAATAAAGATTTATACAATAGTCCAAAGAAATTAGATATAGAAGAATAAAAAAGAGCTCGCTAACTGCGGGCTCTAATCCATAAATTCTAATAAAATATCATCCAACATTATAAATCCCTCTTCACTTGCAGTGATATGGGTATCGCTTAAGATTATTAAATCTTGAGCTTTTTTTATGGCCTCATGATAATGTTTTCTAAAATCTACGCCAAATACATCATAAAATCGTTTAAAGGAAATACCTTCTTTTAGTCTTAAACCCATCATAACAAATTCAAACATGGATTCGTCCTTACTTAGATGAAGAATTTCATCAAAGGTATCGCCCCGTAAATAACGGCGCATATTAGAGGTCCAAGTTTTTCGAACATTATCAATTTTCATACTACTCCCAGGACCTAATGCATAATAATTTTCATAGTGCCAATACACTTTGTTGTGACGACTTTGATAATTCTTTTTTGCAAAATTGGATATTTCATAATGTTCATATCCATTAGATTTCATCATATCAATGCATCTTAAATACATTTCTGTTTCTAAATCAACAGATACTTGCTTGATACCAGCCTTCTCAAAAGCGGTCCCTGGATCTACTGTCAGAGCATATATGGAAATATGGGGAGGGTCTAGGTCAATAATGTCTTGCATACTTTTTTCGAAAGATTCTAGTGTTTGACCGGGTAATCCATAAATTAAATCTAAGGAAACATTATCCATCCCAATATCTTGCAACATCTCAATGGCTTCTTGCACATCATAAAACTTATGATGGCGTCCTATTTTATTTAATAAATCATCATCTGTTGTTTGAACCCCCAAGCTCATGCGATTCACACCATACTGCTTCAGTATTAATGCCTTTTCGCGTATGAGATTGTCAGGATTCGCTTCAAAGGTGAACTCACCACCTTTAGCTAAATGAGGTGCTAAAGCCTGCAGTATTCCTTCTAATTGATCTGTATGTAATGATGTAGGAGTTCCGCCTCCAACATAAATTGTTTCCAAATCATAAGGAAGTTCATTAATTTGTGAAATAAGACGTATGATAAAGTCATCCGAAATATAACGATTGTATTTAAACTTCGTAAATGAACAATAGCCACAGATATGGTCGCAAAATGGAATATGAATGTATACAGATTTAGTATTCACGTTTTAAAACCTCTTCAATTTTTTCTTGAATCAGTTCATGAATATTATAATCCATACTCAAAGTTAAAGCATACATTAAGACATCCGCTAGTTCACTTTTAAAAGCAGCTTCATCCTCATTAAGAGCTGCTTTGAGTTCGTGAGCCTCTTCAAGTAAAGCCTCTACTAGAAACTCCTTGGTATCTGTTTGATCCCAAGAAAAGTGTTGGCGCATGCGATTAATATTTTCGTATAAATGCTTAATCATCGTCCATTGATAATACGGTCATAAATGCCTCTTGTGGAATTTCAACACTTCCAACGGCTTTCATCCGTTTCTTTCCTTCTTTTTGTTTTTCTAAGAGTTTTTTCTTACGGGTGATATCACCACCATAACATTTCGCAATAACATTTTTACGGACCGCTTTGATGTTGGTTCTAGCAATTATCTTATTATTGATTGCTGCTTGAACCGGCACTTCAAACTGTTGTCTTGGGATGATATCACGTAATCTTCTGGTAATTCCATTACCGCGATGATATGCTGCATCTTGATGCACAATCACACTGAGCGCATCTACGATCTCGCCATTTAATAAGATATCCATTTTTACAAGTTTGGAAGCTTTATATTCTTTGAACTCATAATCAAAAGAAGCATAACCACGGGTTGCGGATTTTAATTTATCAAAGAAATCAAAGACAATTTCGACTAAAGGTAAATGATAAACAATATTCATCCTCGATTCATCGATTACTTGCATATCGACATATTCACCACGTTTTGTTTGACATAATTCCATTACAGGACCAACATACTCACTTGGTACAAGAATATTAGCTTCAACATAGGGTTCTTCGATGCGTTCGATATAATTAATTTTAGGCATTTTTGCAGGATTATCTACTTTTACCATTTCTCCATTGGTTTTATAAACATGAAATACAACAGAGGGTGCAGTAGCGATAAGATCAAAATCAAACTCACGCTCTAAACGCTCCTGAATAACATCCATATGAAGTAAACCTAAAAATCCCGTTCTAAATCCAAAACCAAGGGCTTGTGATGTTTCAGCTTCAAAAGTTAAAGAAGCATCATTTAATGCCATTTTTTCTAAGGCTTCACGCAAATCGGTATAACGTTGGTTATCAACTGGATACAATCCACAGTACACCATCGGATTCAGTTTACGATAGCCTGGAAGTGGCTCTAAGGTCGGGCGATTGACCTGGGTTATCGTGTCGCCAACATTGACATCATGAATGGATTTAATACTTGCAGCAATCCAACCAACTTCACCTGCACTGAGTTGCTGGGTTTGTTTTTCTTGAGGATTACGAATTCCAAGTTCTAAGACTTCAAACTCAGCACCTGAAGCCATAAAGCGAATTTTATCTCCAGGTCTTACAACCCCCTCTTTAATACGAACATAAGCAATGACCCCACGATAAGTATCATAAATGGAGTCAAATACTAAGGCTTTTAAAGGCGCACTATCTTCCCCTTTAGGAGCTGGAAGTTGTTCAACAATTCCCTTGAGAAC
The DNA here is from genome assembly GCA_964653415.1 of uncultured Erysipelothrix sp. Taxonomy (GTDB): domain Bacteria; phylum Bacillota_I; class Bacilli_A; order Erysipelotrichales; family Erysipelotrichaceae; genus Erysipelothrix. The sequence continues at coordinate 81,484 of CAZZFJ010000001.1, forward strand.
TTGATCAATATTGAGTCCTGTTTTTGCGCTAATTAAAGGTGCTGTTGAGGCATCAATTCCTAAAACATCTTCAATCTCTTGTTTCACTCGATCTGGATCGGCAGAAGGTAAATCAATCTTGTTGATAACCACAAGAATTTCTAAGTCATTATCAATCGCTAAGTAAGCATTCGCAAGAGTTTGAGCTTCAATCCCTTGAGTTGCATCCACAACTAAAATAGCTCCCTCACATGCAGCCAATGAGCGTGAAACTTCATAGGTAAAGTCAACATGTCCTGGGGTATCAATTAAGTGAAAAGTATAGTCCTCACCATCAGTGTGATGGTAATTTAATTGAACTGCATTTAATTTAATTGTAATCCCGCGTTCTCTTTCAAGATCCAAGGAATCTAAGAGTTGGGTTTGCATGTCCCTTTTGCTGACCATCTGTGTAGCTTCCAGCAATCTATCTGCAAGAGTACTTTTCCCATGATCAATATGTGCTATGATCGAAAAGTTCCTAATATTTTCTTTTTTCATTTTATCATCCTTTTAAATATAAACGTATTTTTTTTGTAAATGGAAACATTGCAATGGATAACACAGATCCAATAATAGCTTGCGGTAAATTTGCAAGACATGAGGCTAAAAACGAATAGCCACCCAATACAAATCCATCCACAATTCCATATCCTACCAGCATAATTGTTGAACTTAATATAAAAGCTATAAAGTAAAATTTAGTATTCAAGAATTTTCTACAACTAAAAACTGCAAAAACCATTAGGGCTTTGATAATCCCTGTAAACACAGTATAGTATGCTGCTCCAACAAGTAAATCGGCGATCATACTTCCTACACTTGCAGCCACTACTGCTTGAGTGAAGGGAGTTATAGATGCCAGTAAGAGCACCACAACATCTCCTAAGTTGAAGTATCCGCCAGCACCATATTGTACAGAAGTGCTGATAGTTACCCCAGTAACTAATGCGGCATAAAGGCCCATTAGGACTAAAGTTTGTGTCTTTTTAATTTTTAAATTATCCATCAGTCAAATACTTTACCTTTCCATAAAGCACCAAAGCCATTTGCAAGATCTTCATTTCTCATTTTTGACTTACCCGCAGGTTGTACCGAAGTCAGAAGAATAAAGCCTCCATCAACCGCAACTAAGACTCCCTGTTGATCTACTTTCAACACCTTTCCAAAAGGCTCTTGGTGTTGATTCTTTATAAACTGAGCACCATGGAACTTAATATTTAAGCCTTCTAAAACACCATATGAACTAGGCCAAGGAATCAACCCTCGAATTTGATTGTAGATGCTTATACCAGACTTCTTAAAACTTACAAACTCTTCCTCACGTTTAATAGCATAGGCATAACTTGCTTGTGATTCATCTTGAACTTCAGCTATTAATTCACCTTTAAAGTAACGAGGCAGTGCTTCTTTAATCAGTTTTATTGATGCCTCTTTCAATTTGAATTCCACATCTCCAAAGGTATCATCCTCCAATATAGATACTGTCTCTTTCGCAAGCATATCACCAGTATCCATCCCTACATCCATAAACATCAAAGTAACACCCGTTTGAGTATCCCCAGCCATTATAGATTTATGTATGGGGGCACCACCACGGTATTTTGGCAATAAGGATGCATGAACATTTAATGACTTAAACACCGGAATATCCAAAATTGATTTGGGAACAATCTGTCCATACGCACAGGTAATAATACAATCAGGAGCTAAAGCTTTAATATCCTCTAGAGCATCTTTAATGACCTCTGGTTGTAATACTTTAATCCCATGTTCTAAAGCTAATATTTTTGTATCAGGCTGTTTCAATTCCTTTTTTCTACCAAAAGGACGATCGGGTTGAGTGACCACAGCTACGATATCGTATTGATCTTTTATCAGTTGATTAAGTACAACATTTGAGAAACTTGTTGTACCCATAAAGAGTATTTTCATGATATCACTTCCTGCTCATTATTATAACATGCTTAGTGTGAAAAACCATATAACTATCACTATTGAATCCTCAAAACAAAATCACTTTTCCACAATTTCACTCCCCATAAGTCACCAAAGGGAGGTAAAGTTTGTGTTAAGCGTTTTCATTTGGTACAATGATTGAAAGAAGGAGGCCGAACTATGGCAAATATAAAATCTAGAAATAAGCAAGTAAGAAAAAGTCGTCTTCGAAAAGGGGAAAACAATGTTGTGCGCAAGAAACTAAAAACTTCCTTGAAGCAATATCACACAGCCATTAATAATAATGACAAAGATCAAGCTGAGATTCTATTACAGAAAACAGTCAGTTTACTAGATCGCTCTTATACAAAAAATGCCCATAATAAAAACTTTGTGAATCGACACAAGTCTCGACTACACAAAGCTTATAATTCACTATAAATCCTGTAAACAGGATTTTTTTATTGCATAACTTCAATCATAAACAGTTCAAAGGCTACAAAACGATCCACTTCACCCAGTTTTGCCTTTTGGTCAAGGGTTGCTAGTGCATTAAGCATCGGCAAGATATCCTTCACCTTACCCATTTGACGATTTCGAATCACCCAGTATTGTCCCTTCGACATACTCAGACTCTCAATTATTGCACTCTCAGAATATCCGCGTTGATATAAAGTTTCTACCTGATAGATACTTCTTAAACTTGATGCAACCAAGGGTGCTAAACTTAAAGGATCATTTTTTTGGTTCAATAAAGAATGGTAAATTTCAAAGGCCTTATCACGTTCTTTATCCAATAAGGCAGTACCCAATGAGAAAATATCGCGCGAAATGTCGCGTGTTATCATCTTATCTATGATACTTTCATCAATCTTAGTTTCAAGTAAGCTGAGTTTTTCAAGTTCACTTTGCAAGCGTCCATAGTCTTCGCCAATTCTTTCAAGAAACAATCTTTGAGCTGGCACTGTCATTTCTATTTGATATCGCTTCAAACCCTCTTGTAAAGAAGTAGGAGCATTATAACCTGATGCTTTTGTAATAACATGCTCTTTAGCATGTTTCTTTAACGCCGCGTGCAGTTTTTTATGTTGCGTTAATTTTTTGGGAAAGGCTAAAATTAAATCTACATCAATTGGATTTTTTACAAGAGACTCCAAACTTTCCACATCAATGGTTGAAATCAATTTCTCCTCCTCTACAAAGAAAAACACTACTCGAGGTGCATCAAAAAGGGAGACTGTTTGCACCGCTTCTTCTACCTTTGCAAAACTAAAATTCGTGTCACTAGCATAGAAATCGAATTGCTCAATTTCATGATGTGCACGTTTGATTGGTTCCATAATCTCGTTTCTTTTTTCTAAAATTAAGAAACGATCTTTTCCGTAAATTACATGTATCAATTTATCACCTACTTCATTATACCAAATGCATTGCCTTGTGACACAACAAGATTGAAGAATGGAAGTATCTTTATCGTAATATCACCCTCAATACTGGTTTGAAGCACAGGAATTCCAAGATCATACAAACGTTTCATCACCTCAGGATGAGGATGACCATACATTTTTGGATCACTACTCACAAGGGCTACTTTAGGACGTAGTGTTTCAAGCAGTTGCATACTGGTTGATGTATTAGAACCATGGTGACCCAGCTTCAACACATCAATCTTTAAATCCGGACTATTTCTAATTAGGTCTTTTTCTTGCATTACTCCTGCATCTCCCATCATTAGAAAAGAAAAATCCTTAAGTCTAAGTTCCAATATAAGACTATTTCCATTAGCGTCATGATATTCTTTATCTTTGAGATGTTGGATTAAAAATGGAACACTCTCTTCTTTAGAATCAATGATGTACTGAACTTGAAAGTCCTGAACTAAGCGTTCTTTATTTTCACTATGATCTAAATCATCATGGGTAATGACTAAGTAATCGATTTTCTTAATTCCTTTTTTATAAAGACTTCTTTTTAGTGTTCGATAAGATGATGCACGCCCTGTATCAACCAGTACATTAAAACTGTTAAATGGAAAACGAATCAAGGTCGCATCCCCTTGGTACACATTGATCATTGTAATATCTATCCATGGTTGATAAGTTACAAAGAGTTGCATCAAAGCCATAACCACTATTTGAGTCTTTAGATCCTTTAATAAATAAAAGAATAAGCAAATAAGTGGTGGGACCCCCACAATAAGTAGTCTTGGTTGATTCAAAATAATTGCGCCTTTTTGTAAGAAAAATAAAGCCCAATCAAATCGATACAAAAGTGTAAATAATACAATAATTCCTGCATATACCTTGAGTACAGGATACAAAATAAACTCTAGTACTTGAACAGAGCCAAAAAGACGCATTAAGAAGAAAATACGCAATGTATTAAAATTTACATTTTTAAAATAGACGGATAGTGATTTTAGTATTAAAGGAAGATAGACTAAATTGAAGCCCATATCATAAAAACTATAGGGATACATTATTAAAAGAATACAAAGATAATGTTCCTTTTTTTTGAACAATCGAGAAACTAAAATTCGCATTACAGAAAAACTTAGACCTATAAAATAGGCGTATATCAGTATCGTTAAAATATCAAGTTTCTCTTGTTGGTTTTTATAAAGAAACTTGGAACTCAAAAAATTAACAATTTTGATCAATCCTAGAAGTTGAAGCGAAAATACTGAAAAAATACTATCCACTTCACGATCAAAAAATTCTTTGAGTTCTGGTGGCATTTTTGAAAATAAATGTTTCTTGAGGCTCCATTTTCTTTGAACTAAATGTGTGTCTTTAAGTTCTATAGAACCAACAATTCTTTTAGATTTTTGGTATTGATTGCGTGTGGAATATAAGTTGTACGCATTAACATGAATACGATCATTTATCTCAAAAGAATGACTGCCTACAAGTTCATAAACATTGAATCCATTGCGTACATGAACTTTATAGTCCTTCACCATAACAACTTTACTATGTTTAAATAGATTGGGTACTGAAACCTCATGAGATATAAAAAAAGATAATCCTACAATTAACACAAGAACTGCCTCTCTTATATTTCTTGTAAGGTACAAACGTACCATTATCAAACCCAGCATGAGGATTATTAATAGTGGGCGACTTAAAAAAGAGCATATCCAAAGGATAATTACTAGATACATAGGCGATCTTTCATTTTACTAAAACTTTTTTCACCAATCCCTTTGACTTCCATAATTTCTTCTATTTTTTGAAAGTAACCATATTCAGTACGATAAGCAATAATTCTTTCTGCCATTTTGGGACCAATTCCCGTAATTTGCATTAATTCTTCCTGATTTGCATGATTGATAGATATACAAGGTATCTCCTGAAATATCGGAATTACAATCTTATCATTATGGTGTAAAATTTGAGTTTCATTTAATGCACTGATATGCGCATCTTCATCCAGGTCAACCCAAGACAGTACATCCCCTAAAAGGGTATACGGTTGGACCTCAAAAGCATATACATTGTCTTTATAAACGACTTGTATACTTATCTTTTTATCTTGTTGTAAAAAGGGATTGAATTGTAGTTTGATAAGACCATAGGTACCTAATAGTAGGAATATGGTGCATGCAGAAATAACTTTTTTCATGGAAACCACCCCTACTAATTATCAATATTATTTTAAAAATCCTAAAAAAAAACGATATAAGTTAATATATCGTTATTTGAAATCAATTTCTAAGATTTCTATTTCATAAGGCTTCGCAACTTTTACAGTTACAACATCTCCTACTTGTTTCTCAAGCATAGCTTGGACAAGTGGTGAGACATTCGATAATTTACCTGTGTCAGGATTTGCTTCTGGTGATCCTACAATGGTAAATGTTTCTTTTTCTCCTAATTCTTTATCCAAGATTGTGACAGTTGCACCTAAACGGACAAGTTTAGGTCCAGTTTGTGATGTATCAATGATTTCTGCATTGTCTAAGATACGCTCTAACTCACGAATCGTTGCTTCAACTTGAGCTTGACGATCGCGTGCAGCATCGTAATCAGCATTTTCAGACAAGTCCCCTTGGGCTCTTGCTTCTTGAAGTTCAAGAATGACTTCAGGTCGCACTTTATCAAGATAATGACGTAGCTGTTTCTTATGATCGTCATACCCTGCTTGGGTTAAAGGAATTTTTTCATTTAATTTTGAATTTGTCATTTACTACACTCCTAATCTTTGTTGATTATACTACTTATTTTACTTGTAAGCAAACTATATCCATAAAAACGAGACACTTTAGTCTATTTTAAGATAATTTTACCGATTTTTAAGTTCTTTTTCTTTGTTCAAATGTTCCTGATAAGTCTTGGAATAGTAAACAGTACCATCCCCTCCTTCATAAACATCCGCAATAAAGAATAGATAATCGTGTTCTTTGTATCTCAAGGTATTTTCAATTGCAAAAATAGATGGATTTAAGATCGGCCCTACAGGAAGTCCGGGGATCATGTAAGTATTATACGGACTTTCAATTTCTTGGTTACGATATTTTTCGCAATCGACCCAACTCTCAAAGTCATAGAGAACATAACAAACCGTTACACTCGATTGAAGCGGCATTTTTATATTTAAGCGATTCATAAATACGCCAGAAACCATTTGTTGATCATCCTGAGTTGCAGCTTCATACATCACAATGGATGATAAAGTAACAAGATCATACACATCAAAATCACTTGCTTGAATTAAATCATCAATACTACGCATTTTATCATCAAAGTTTTGTAAGATGCGTCTGGTAACAGTATCCATGCTACTACCTTCTGCAAAACGATAAGTATCTGGATAAAGAAAACCTTCAAGTAGTACTCTTTTCTGATCTTTATTCTCTAAAATACGCTGATCCAAATACTCAAAATCTTCAATTAAAGTACGGACGTAAGTCTCATCATTCCAAAGACTGATCAGTTCATCACTACTAAATCCCATACTGGATTCTAATGCCAAAGCGATATCTTTAGCCCAAGAGGCTTCGTCAAATTTAACTGTAATATCACGATAAGGTACGGTAGATGTTAAGTACTCCAAAATCTCTTTAGTACTCCATGATCGGTCAATTTGATAAAGACCTGCCGCAATACTTTGATTCTTCGATAATCGAGCATAAAGCTTAGTTGCCCATACACTATTAATTAATTCTTCTTTATGTAAGGCATCGACAATTTCCGAGAAGTACATACCTTCTTGTACTTCAAACTCAACAATCTCTGATTTGTCTTGTACTGGACTTAAACTGGTGTTATAGATAAATAAAGAGAAAAAAAGAGAAAAAACAAGAATCATAGTAATGTTTTTCCTTGTTTTTTCTTTAGTTGAAAAGCTTAGCTTATTCAATTTTTTTTGTGACTTATTCTTCTTCTGCATTGTCTTCTTCAGATTTAATGACAAAGGCTTCAAATACTTCTTCAATCATTTCCCACTCTTTTTCATCGGAAATTTCAAGTAAATCACCATCTTGTGTATAGGCAGAAGCAAAGACTTCACCAGTTTCATCTTCTGGATTTAAGTACAATACATACTGACGTCCTAGTTCTTCACTTTCAAAAGTAAAGAGAATTTCCATTTCGACTTCTTGATCATTTTCATCAATTACAATAATTTTATTTTCTAGCATATATTCTGCCTCCATTGACTATACTCTTTGATCCAAATAGGTCTGTAGAATTTGCACCGCAGCCATTTGATCAATTACTTTTTTTCTTTTTTTGCGCGACATATCCATTTCGATAAGTTGTCGCGTCGCTTGTTTACTTGTTAAGCGCTCATCCATTAAGATAACAGGTAAAGAAAACCATTGTTCTAGTTTCTCTTTAAAATCAATCGAAATTTGTGCTCGCGGTCCGACATCGTTGTTCATCATTTTCGGAAGTCCTAAAACTATCATTTCCACATTCTCTTTTTCAATGATTTCTTTTAATGGTTCTTGTAAGGCATCTGAAGCTTCACTAGGAAAACGTAAAGTTTCATAAGGATGTGCAAACATTTTTAAACCATCAGACAAACTTACTCCACAAGTAACTGAACCTAAATCTAGGCCCATTATCTTGCTAATTCTCATTTATTTTCCAAATAGAATCGTACGAGTTCTTCGATAATCTCATGACGTTCTACTTCTTGAACAACATTTCTTGCATCCTTGTGAGATGAGATATAAGCAGGATCATTTGAAATTAAATAACCAGCAATTTGATTGACCGACTGATAACCACGCTCTTTAAGTGCATCATCAACTAAGTGTAGAACTTCGCTAATTCTCTCTTTCCTTATTTCATTTGCATCAAAAGCCATTGTCTCAGTAAGATTTAATTTATCGCGACTCATGCAATCACCCCTTTATCTATAGCTTTATTTTAACACATATTTCATCATATGCATCATTAAGTTTGGAAACATCTTTTCCACCTGCTTGAGCGAAGTTAGGTCTTCCGCCCCCATTACCACCTGTTTTTTGAGCTAGTGTTCTTGCGAGATCTCCTGCCTTATATCCTTTTTCAATGGCTTGTGCAGATGCACTAACCATAAAACTGATGCTTGTGTCTTTAACATTTGCAATCATAAGAATATCTACTTGGTCTTTAAGACTATCATGCATATCCATCATGATGTCTTTATCAAGGTCTTCTTGTCTTAACCATAGTACTTTCAAGTTTTCTTCGCTTATTTTAATATCATTTATCCAGGTAGATTTCTTAGCTTGTAAAGCTTCATGTACCATAGCATCATAAGAAGCTTGTAGGTGGATCATCTCATTTTCAAGTTCCACTAAACGATCTTTTATAGATTTTTGAGGTACTAGTTTGAGATGTTTACGAATTCCTGAAATTTCTTTTGATTGCTTATCAAATGCTTCATAAGCTCCCAAACTTGTCTTGCCAACAATACGACGAATCCCTGACCCAACACTTTCTTCACTAATTAATTTGAAAACTCCAATTTCTCCAGTATTTAAAGCATGAGTTCCACCACAGAGTTCTTTGGATACATCACCCATACTTACTACGCGAACTTTTTCACCATAGGTGTCACCAAACAATGCCATAGCTCCGGTTTTTTTAGCACTTTCTAAGTCCATAATTTCTGTAGTAATTGGTAGTGATAATGCAATCCAGTGGTTTAATCTTTTCTCAATTTTATCCAACATTACTTCATCCAATCTCTCAGTATGAGTGAAGTCTAAACGGAAATACTCATCATCAACATAGGATCCTGCTTGTTTGACATGGTCTCCAATAAATTCATGTAAAGCGGCATGTAGGAGGTGAACAGCCGAGTGGTTTTTTCGAATAAGAATACGACGTGTACGATCAACATTCAAGCTCACAGTATCTCCAATTTTTACCTCTTGTTCCATTTTCACATGGTGAAGATGCTGACCTGCATTCGCTTTTGTAACTTGTGTGATAGTACCATGTGTAAGGGTTCCAATATCACTTACTTGACCCCCACTTTCAGCATAGAAGGGTGTTTCTCGGGTTACAAGGTAACCTTCTCCCACTAAGCTATCAACAGCTTGGCCATCTTTAAATAGACCCACAACTGTTGACTCTAAAGATAAGGTATCATATAAAAACTGACTCTCTTCTTTGAAATTTAATATATCTTCATTTTGGGATCCCATTGACTCGACACGTTGTCGAGAGGAGCGAGCACGCTCTTTTTGTGCATCAAGGGCAAGATTGAATCCATCAATATCTACTTGTATCCCTTTTTCAGCTGCAATTTCTTGAGTCAGTTCTATTGGGAAACCATAGGTATCGTATAGTTTAAAAGCAACATCACCTTCTAATGTTTTTCCATCTCCTTGACCAATAGCATCTAAGAGTAACTTTTCTCCTCCTTGCAGAGTTTTTGCAAAACGAACTTCCTCGCTTAAAATTAATTTCTTTAGATCCTCAGGACGTGAATTCAAATCCGGATAAAAAGAGTTCATAATTTTAATTACAGGATCTACTAAGGTAGAAAGGAATGTTCCTTCAATTCCTAAGACCTTACCAAAACGCACTGCACGTCTTAGAATACGACGTAAGACATAGCCTCTTCCTTCATTTGAGAAAAGAGCACCATCGTTTAAAGCAAAAACTAAAGTACGGATATGATCTGAAATTACACGGTAAGCCAGTGTATTATCTTGGTATTTTATAACAGTAAGTTTTTCAACTTCTTTAATTATAGGTAAGAATAAATCAGTATCAAAGTTGGTTGCCCCATCCTGAACTAAGCTAACTAACCTTTCGAAACCCATTCCTGTATCGATATTTTTTTGTGGTAGTTCCTTAAATGTATGGATATCACCACCCTCAATACCATCATATTGAGAAAAAACAACATTCCAAATTTCAATATAACGGTCATTTTCTAAATCTTCGAAAAATAATTTTTCTCCCAGTCCTTCTGGGTCATACTTTTCGCCACGATCATAAAATATTTCCGTGTTTGGACCACAAGGACCATTACCAATTTGCCAGAAGTTATCATCAGTCTTTAAAATTCGATCCGGATTGATTCCAATATCATGAACCCAAATATTGTATGCTTCTTCATCATCCGTATGGACGGATACATACATATGTTTTGTATCCAAACCAATCCACTTTGGTGAAAACAAGAATTCATACGCAAACTCAATGGCCTCTTTCTTAAAATAATCCCCAATTGAAAAATTCCCTAACATTTCAAAGAATGTATGGTGACGTGCTGTATATCCTACATTCTCAATATCATTAGTACGAATAGATTTTTGCACGTTAACGATTCGTGGATTTTTCGGTTTAACACTTCCATCAAAGTATTTTTTAAGCGCAGCAACACCAGAATTAATCCAAAGTAAAGTGTCATCATCAATAGGAACTAGGGGTGCCCCTGGCTCAACCATATGTCCTTTAAGTTTAAAATACTCTAAAAATAAATCTCTAATTTCTTGACTCGTTCTATATTTCATCATTTATATCTCCTTTAGAACATAAAAAAAACATCCCAAACCAGGAACGTTTTCACGCGGTACCATCCTGTTTCATACGACAACGTATGCACCTCAATACTTCTTAACGCGAACAAACGGGACAAAGTCCATCTCGAAAAGTAGCAATTAATCAGTTTTGTTGAAGTATTTCACCAAGTTACTTCTCTCTTTGAAACAAAGGCTCATTAATCATGTCTTCTCTTACTCGATATTATCTAGATTTTAACATAAACATGCTTTGATTAAAAGCATAAGTCCCTATTCTCATTAAAAA
>CAZZFJ010000002.1:0-77751 GCA_964653415.1 uncultured Erysipelothrix sp.
AGTAGTCACAGTCTAGGAGGAAATTATGAGTACACTATTACAAGATGGTCGCGAAATGATGCAAATGGAAATTGAAAGTTTTAAAGAAAGACTTCAAACTTTACGATCAGGACGTGCTAATGCCGGTATTTTATATGGAATTCAAGTGGATTACTATGGTTCTGCAACTCCTTTAGAACAGTTGGGACAAATTTCTGTATCTGAAGGTACGCAACTTGTGATTAAACTTTTTGATCCTAGTGTTATCAAAGATGTTGAGCGCGCATTAAATGAATCGCATTTAAACCTTCCAATAATAAACGATGGTACTTTACTACGTATTAATGTCCCTCAACTTACTGAAGAAACACGTCGCAATGTTGTGAAGGATGCAACAAAGTTTGGGGAAGAAGCCAAAGTTCAAATCAGAAATGTCCGTCGCGATTTAAACAATGAGGCGAAAGCGGATGATTCACTACGTGAAGATGATGAAAAACGACTCATGGACGATATCCAAAAACTAACTGATGAGTTCATTAAAACAATTGATTCCATCGTAAAAAATAAAACCGATGAAATCATGACGGTCTAATATGTCTTCATTAAATCATATAGCAATCATTATGGATGGTAATGGGCGCTGGGCAACGAGTCAGAAAAAAACTCGTTCCTTTGGTCATTACTATGGTTCTGAGAATGTTAGAGCGATTGCATTAAGTGCTTTAGAGGTTGGTGTTTCGACACTAACCCTTTATGCATTTTCAACAGAAAACTGGAAAAGACCTCAAGAAGAAATTGATTATCTTATGAAGCTTCCAGCTGTGTTTTTTAACAAATTTCTAAAAGAACTAAATGAAAAAGGGATACGTATTACAACCATAGGTGATTTATCCCAAATTCCTGAGAAAACTAGAAATGTTATGCTCGATGCTGTAGAAAAAACCAAAAATAACAATAAACTTACTTTAAATTTTGCACTTAATTATGGGTCAAAGGATGAAATTGTTCGTGCAATTAATACCTTGATCCAAGATGGTGTTGAAGAGGTCACTGAAGATCTTTTTGATCAATATCTTGATACTAAAGATTTAGAACCCGTTGATTTGTTAATCCGTACAGGCGGAGACAAGCGCCTTTCTAACTACCTATTATGGCAATTAGCCTATGCTGAGCTAATGTTTTTAGATATGCAATGGCCTGAGTTCACTCAAGAAGAGTTTTTAAAATGTGTCGATGAATTTTATCAAATTAACCGCAGATTTGGAGGAGTTTAATGTTAAAACGTACAATGACTGCACTGGCCCTTATCGGGACATTCGCGTTTGCTTTCTATTTAGGCAAGGAAGCTTTATCCTTTTTAATCGTTGGTTTAATTCTAATTGCAGGCTATGAAATCTATCACATAAAGAAAGAGTATTGGCCAAAATATTTATTAGTCGTGATTTTAAGTTTATTATTATCTGCCTACTTTATTCCACAAAATATGATTCTAGCCTATATTTCGTTTGCAATGTTTATCTTACTTTTCATCTCAATTGTGAATGATAAGTTTCCACTTAATGATGTAGTGTTTGTTTTTTTTATGATAATGACACTTTCTTTAGCGGTTTTTGCGGTAAGAAAAGTAATGCAACTGCCTTTGACTGTTTTTATTTACATTTTAATTGCTACTTATTCAACTGATACGTTTGCCTATCTTGGTGGCTCTCTTTTTGGAAAGCATAAGTTAATTGAACGTATCTCACCCAATAAAACGGTTGAGGGAGCACTGAGTGGTACGATAGCATCTGTGATTCTATCATTAATTTTTGCTCATTTCTTTTTAGAACTTAATGCAGTAATAATTTATACTTCAAGTCTATTGATTCCAATCATTGCACAAATAGGTGATTTAAGTTTTTCTTTAGTTAAAAGATTCTACAAGATCAAGGATTTTGGAAATTTGTTTCCAGGTCATGGTGGTGCATTAGATCGTATTGATAGTATTATTTTCAGCTTGCTGGCATTTAATATGATTCTTACTTTATTAGGATAGGGGACTATTTATGGATTTTATAGTAAAATCGTTAATTAACATACTTGTTTTTGCATCAGTGATGAGTATTATTGTCATTGTTCATGAATTGGGACATTTAATCTCAGCCAAATTTTTTGGTGTTTATTGTGGTGAGTTTGCGATAGGTATGGGACCTAAAATATACTCATATCAATCAAAAAAATCTGAAACGAAATATAGTATTCGCGCCTTACCCATTGGGGGTTATGTAGCGATGGCAGGCGAACCGGGTGAAGACTTTGGGGATGTTGCGCTTGAGAAAACAATTTCTGGTATTAAACCTTATAAGCGATTAATAGTGATGCTATCGGGAATTTTTATGAACTTGGTTTTAGCATTTCTCGTTTTTTATGGTATGTTTCAAACTCAAGGAATCATTCATGAACCAGAACCGGTTTTAGGTGCTGTTGTTGAAGGATATCCCGCTGAGGAAGCTGGCTTTATTGCAGGAGATCGTTTACTTTCCTTAACTTTTAAAGATGGGTCTGTGATTAAACCTAAAGTCTTTTCTGATATTACAATGGGTATTTACTCTTTTCAAGATTCGGAGATTACAGTTGTAGTTGAGCGAAATCAAAAAGAGTTGACACTGAAAGTAACGCCTGTGTTTAATGAAGAGTCTCAAACTTATGTTCTTGGGGTTCAATCTACCAGTGGCAACATGGAAAGAGTTGGATTTTTAAGCACCGTCCAATATACATTTAATTTTATTGCATCCATGATTGGACAGATATTTATGATATTGAAATGGTTGCTAAAAGGAATCGGCATGAATAATGTGGGTGGACCGATTGCTATTTTTCAGGAAACTTCAAAAGTTGCCGCAGATGGTTTTAATATGCTCTATTTTTGGAATCTTGTCGGATCTTTATCAGTTTCTTTAGCAATCATGAATCTTATTCCCATTCCAGTGTTGGATGGAGGGCGATCCTTATTAGTAATTATTGAAATGCTAATAGGCCGTCCAATTCCCAAGAAATTTGAAAATATGGCCATGTTAGTAGGCTTTGCTATTATGTTATTCATTATGGTTTTCTTTGTTATTAATGACATAAAACGACTTTAGTGATATTTGACTGTTTATGTATGGTATAATAACTAAAAGGAGCGTATCATGAAGACTACTGTTGAAATTTTAGAAAACAAGCCGATGATTGTGGCGCGTATGAAAATGACTATTCCTGATTATTCTAAAAATCTCGCTTTGATGGCTGTTAAAACAATGAAAAACGAACTACGATCAAAAGGAGTCACTTTAGCAGATCCTGCTTATGACTATTTAGTGAGTTATGATTCCACTTATCGAATCGAAGTCATTGATATTGAAATTAATGTAGCGGTTAAAGACAAAGCTGAGGACTCAGAAATGATCCAATTTGTTGATTTACCAGCTGTAGAGAAACTAATCCGAATTACTGCGGATAAGTTTGAGGATATTCACATAGGGCTTGCTGAGTGGATGCATGAAAATGATTATATTGCTGATGGATTACTTAGAACAGTCATTCAACCTACTAAGAAGTTTGTCTATGATTGTCCTGTAAAACCAGCAGAATTTTAAGAACTATAGGGCATTTATTTATAATGTCCTTTTTTAATGAAAGAGGTGAATCTAATGGATCAAGCAATATTAATGGTAACTCATGAAAATTCGAGTGAATTTGAATTGAATGAAAATATTGAAGAGCTTAAGAATCTTGCAATGGCTTGTGAGATTGAAACCATGGAAATATTAACACAAAAACTTAAGAGAAAATCAATTACCACCTATATCGGTAAAGGTAAGGTTGATGAAATAAAAATGGCGGTAGAGGCACAAAATGCAAATATTGTTATTTTTAATGTGGGATTATCTCCTTCTCAAATTCGAAACCTTGAAGAGGCTATTGGCTGTGAAGTCATTGATAAGAATATGCTTGTCCTAGAGATTTTTTCTACAAGAGCAGTTACTCCAGAAGCCAAAGCACAGGTGGAGATTGCACAACTCAAATATGTTTTTCCTCGCATGGTCGGATCATATGAACATTTGGGTCGTCAGGTGAGTGGCTTTGGCAATAGAAACCGTGGCTTAGGGGAAACAAAGTTAGAGTTGGATCGTCGTAATGTACTGCGTCGCATTCAAAGCTTGAGTAAAAGCTTAGAGGAATTCAAAAAGACAAGACAAACCAATCGCGTTTCAAAGACTCAAAGTCATTTACCCATTGTTTCTTTAGTAGGCTATACAAATGCTGGTAAGTCATCCTTGATGAATGCTTTATTAAAAGATCAAGAGGATCGTAAAGTGTTTGTTAAAGATATGCTTTTTGCTAGTCTTGAAACATACAGTCGTAGAGTAGAACTTGATGCCAATCATAGTTTTATATTGAACGATACAGTTGGCTTCATTAAGGACTTACCAACAGAACTTGTTCCAGCATTTCATGCTACTTTAGAAGAAATTGAAGGCTCTGATTTACTTTTACATCTTGTAGATGTTTCTAATCCATTTCATCAAGCTCATATGAAAACGATTAGTGAAACTCTAGATACACTAGATGTAGCGTCCATCCCTGTATTAACGCTTTACAACAAAATTGATTTATTGGATGATGTTCAAAGTGTTTTTAACTCAGAGAGTGGTTTTATTTCAATAAAAGATAATTTAGGCATGGATGCATTAAAAAATACGCTTTTAAAAATTCTTTGGAAAGATGAAGAACTGTTAAAGTTTAAAATTCCCTATAATAAAATGCATATTGTCGAAATACTATTACGTAATCACAGCTCAATCACACAAGATAACCAAGATGATGGGGTATACTTAGAACTGTATGGCGATAGCATTTTAAAAAATAAATATGTAGAATTTTTACAAAAGTAGGGAGTTTTTATGAAAATACTTTTTATATATAATCCTCACTCAGGCCAAAAGCGCTTGGATAAAAAAGAGCTATATTTAGATTATATTCGTAATAGCGAAGATCACTGTGTTTTTTTTGAGACCAGACCTTCTTATGGTGGTTATGATTACTTAATGGAAAGTGATCAAGTTTATGATATTATTGTTGGGATTGGTGGCGATGGCACTATATCAAAAATTATGGATGCTATGATAAAAAGAAATCTCAAATCCAAGCTCTTAATTATTCCCCAAGGATCTACAAATGAGTATGCTCAGAGTTTAGGCTTAAGTAATCATATTGAGGAAAATCTCGATCTAATAAAAAATGGTCAAGTACGTAAAGTAGACGTTGGGAAAATGAATGACAAACACTTTGCCTATGTTGCGGCTTTTGGGAATTTTACTGCAGCCTCATATGATACACCGCAAAAATGGAAAAATGTTATTGGACATTCGGCTTATTGGCTCTATGGTGCAATCAAACTGAATACGATTCGTAATTATCATTACCGAATCAGTTTCAACAACAAAACATATGACCAAGTTTTCTTGTTTGGATTAATTTCTAATGCATTTCAGTTTGGACGGATTTTCAAATATCCACATGAGGAAATCAGCCTTGAGGATGGTTTATTTGAAGTGTTGCTAATTCAAAAACCGGATACCATTATGGATTATATTAAGCTCTTGCAGCATATCTTAATTCAAGATTACACGCACCCTTTATTTATTACTGCGAAGGTTTCTGAAATTACTTTAGAATCGACACATCGAAGTTATACTTGGAATTTGGATGGGGAAAATGGAGGGAAACAAGAAATTACGAAAATTGAAGTCATCAAAGAAGCGATTGAAGTTCTTGTACCTTCAAACGAAATTTTATAACTAAAGAAATCATGATTCATGATTTTTTTACTTAGGATTGTTTTTTAAAGAGAGTTTTGATAAAGTGAATGAAATGGAAGGGAAGTATTATGAAATCAATTATAACAGTAGTCGGTTTAGACCAAGTAGGAATTATTGCAGGAGTATGTAATTTACTCGCAAAACACCACGTCAATGTCCTAGATATTAACCAAAGCATTCTAGGCGAGTTTTTTAATATGATTATGATTGTCGATATTGAAAACTCAGACCTCAGTTTTGAGGACTTATCAAATCAATTAAATGCTATTGAGAAAACACTGAATGTAAAAATTCAAATTCAACATGAGAGCATCTTTCAAAGCATGCATAGAATATAGGAGTTTAATATGATAAATCGATTAGAAATATTAGAAACTAATCGGATGATTCAGGAACAACAGTTGGATGTAAGAACCATAACAATGGGGATTAACTTACTGGATTGTGCTGATTCTGATGTGGATGTTTTTAATAAAAATATATATAAGAAAATAACAAGTTACGCCAAAGATTTAGTGAAAGTGGGTAATGATTTAGAACGCGAATTAGGAATTCCTATTGTCAATAAACGTATTTCTGTTACGCCTATTGCCATTGCAGCTGCAAGCTGTGTTACTGATTCGTATGTATCCATTGCACAAACCCTTGATAAAGCGGCAAAAGAGGTAGGCGTGGATTTTATTGGGGGATTTAGTGCCTTGGTTCAAAAAGGGGCCACAGCATCTGATATGACCTTAATAAAAAGTCTTCCAGAAGCCTTAGCACTTACCGATAAGGTATGTGCCAGCATTAATGTCGCATCAACAAAAAGTGGCATGAATATGGATGCTATTAAGGATATGGGACAAGTAATCTTAGATTGTGCAAAAATGACGCAAGATAATGATTCTTTAGCTTGCGCTAAATTAGTCGTATTTTGTAATTCCGTTGAAGATAATCCCTTTATGGCTGGTGCCTATCATGGTGTTGGTGAAGGGGATGTTGTGATTAATGTTGGAATTAGTGGACCAGGGGTTGTCCGTTCAGCACTGAAAGAGGCTGCTGAGTGTGACTTTGAAGGTTTATGTGAAACAATTAAGCAAACTGCTTTTAAAATAACACGTGTGGGTCAACTGGTAGCTCAAGAAGCTTCATCACGATTGAATGTGCCTTTTGGGATTATTGATTTGTCTTTAGCACCTACTCCCGCAGTAGGGGACAGTATTGCAGATATCTTTCGTGAGATGGGACTTGAAGAAGCAGGTGCACCTGGAACAACTGCTGCCTTAGCATTATTGAATGACAATGTTAAAAAAGGGGGCGTCATGGCATCAAGTTATGTAGGGGGTTTAAGCGGTGCTTTTATTCCTGTGTCTGAAGATCAAGGTATGATTGAGGCGGTGCAACGCGGTGCACTTACTCTTGAAAAATTAGAGGCCATGACCTGTGTATGTTCTGTTGGTTTAGACATGGTTGCTATTGCAGGAGATACTAAAGCCAGCACGATATCGGGTATCATTGCAGATGAGTGTGCAATTGGTATGATTAATCAGAAAACCACGGCAGTCCGTATTATTCCGGTATATGGTAAGCAGGTTGGTGAAATTGTAGAATTTGGTGGACTTTTAGGTTATGCTCCAATTATGGCCACAAATAACTTCAACAATGAGAAATTTATTAAGCGAGGTGGTCGTATCCCAGCGCCCATCCATAGTTTTAAAAATTAATGCATACATTTCATTTAGAACCCGGATTTGATAATCATTTAGGGTATACACACGTAGAATCTGACAAGACTTCAGCCCACTTAAATTTAGTCATTAAAAAAGAACATACTAATTTTCACAATTATGTTCATGGTGGTGTTTACTATAGTTTATCAGATTCAGCCTGTGGTTTTGTAGTACAAAATATGGGAGGTAATTGGGTAACACTTGAAGGGCATATCAAGTATATAAAAGCAGCAAAAACTGGGACTTTAGATGTTTTTGCGAAACTTTTATCCCAATCATCCAAACTTGCAAATATCGAAGTAGAGGTTTATAACGGTAAACAGCTTTCTACCAAAGGAAGCTTTACTATGTATAAAATTGAAAAGAAAAAGGAAGGTTGACAATGACGATTAATATCTTCTTAGCGCGCCATGGTGAAACAATTTTTAATGTTAAAGAATATATTCAAGGCCAATCTGATGCACCCTTAACTAAAAATGGGGTTGAAGGGGCTGTTCGCTTAGGAAATCAAATGAAAGATATTCATTTTGATTATGCAATTGCTTCTGATCTCAGACGTGCCATTAAAACACGTGATATTATTTTGAAGGAGAATGTACATCCTAATGTTCCAACAGCTTTAAATCCGAAATTTGGTGAACTGCATTTTGGAGAGCATGAGGGTGATGATGGTTCCACCTATTGGAGCGATAAAAGCAAAGAAAAAGGACTTGATTTTTACCAAATGGGTAAGGAAGACATTTTTGCTCAATTTGATCATGTCTATCATCCTGAAACTAATACCACCGCAGAACGGGGTGCAGATTTTAAAAAACGTATTATAGAAGCACTTCAGGAAACGCTTCAATTTGCGAAAGAAAATCAACTAGAAAATATTCTTGTAGTATCTCATGGTTTAGTAGTTATGGGCATCATCCAACTCTATAATGATCATCTAGATTTTAATGGTAATATATACAATGCTTCTGTTACTAAATTGGTATATGATGGAGAAAGACTTTCTGTTGAGTATATAGGACGAAGAGATAATATTGATTAATAAAAGAACAAGCAATGGCATTTTGCACAGCTTGTTCTTTTTTTTATTCGTTTTCGTGTAACAGCTCTAACTTAAGATCATAAAGTTTTTGACTGAGATCAACATAATAATTATGGGGGTAGTGAAGGCGTTTGACTTCATCCCAGAAAGTCTCACGTTCTTTTTCTGCATAAACTGAAATATCAAATAAACTTGCTTCCTTATAAACATACTGTCCTTTTGTAAAAATAGGAACTTGTAATTCGCGGACTGTATAGTTTGTCAGAGTTTTTCTTTTCCATGGTGCTAAAGGATCAAAGATTTCAATTTCATCCTCTGGTATAATTTCATCGTGTAATGCGATATAGTCTGCAAGGGCCTTGTTGGTATTGTTGTCATAGAAGCGGTATAAGCGCTTATAACCAGGATTAGTAATCTTTCCAATATTATCGCTTATTTTAATTTTCGGAACGATTACATCACCATTTTGTTGGGCCGTAAGTTTATAAACTCCACCCAAAACAGGCTCTGATTTTGATGTGATTAAGTTTTCTCCTACACCAAATTGATCTATTTGTGCTCCTTGATAAATCAGATCATCAATAATATGTTCATCAAGTGAATTTGAGGCCATAATCTTGCAGTCTTGTAAACCTGCCTCATCCAACATACGACGTGCTTCTTTAGATAAATAAGCAAGATCACCTGAATCAAGACGAATGGCCTTTAGGCGATGTCCCATTGGATGTAAAACATCTTGTGCTGCTTTAATAGCATTAGGCACGCCAGATTTTAATGTATCAAATGTATCAACTAAGAAGACTGAGTTCTCTGGATTAATGCGTGCATAGCTTGTAAAAGCGTCGTATTCAGAGTCATGTAATTGAATAAAAGAGTGCGCCATTGTTCCAGAAACATAGGCACCATACTTTTGTCCTGCAAGAGTATGAGAAGTCCCTACAGCACCGGCAATGATTGCTGAGCGGGCCCCTTCAAGGGATGCATCAAAGCCATGGGCTCGACGTGCGCCAAATTCTAAAACGGCACGTCCTCTTGCGGCAGTTACAATACGACTTGCTTTGGTAGCGATTAATGTAGGATAGTTGATTGATAATAATAACATGGTTTCAATTAACTGCGCTTCAATAATCTTACCACGGACCGTGACCAAAGGTTCATTCGCAAATACGACCGTTCCATCCTCAACTGCCCATATGTCAAGCTTTAAGTCCATGTTTCGTAGATAGGTAAGAAAATCTTCATCATCAAAACCACATTCTCTTAAATATTCAATATGACGATCGTGAAATTTAAAGTGCTTAATACCTTCAATTAAACGAGTGAGGCCATTAAATATCATATAGCCCCCTGAATCTGGAATTTTACGTGTGAACATATCGAAGTAAACAATCTGTTCATGTTTATTTTCCTTGAAATAGGTGTAAGCCATGGAAAATTCATATAAATCGGTTAGAAAAACCACATCATCGAGTAAAATCATACCTCAATCTCCTTTTAATAGTGTATAATATTTCATAGTCATTATAGCATATGGAGGCGAATATATGTACCAAGCAACAAATATAAGTCCAAAAGAGGGTGTCTATCTCATTGTAGATGAAAAATTTAATGAGACACTCTTTTCATTGAGAATTCAATTTGAGTTGAGTGAAAAAACAGCGACACAAGCCAATGTTTTATCAAATCTTTTTGATGATCGCTTAGAAAAATATCCAACAAAAGCTGATATGTTGGCTTTAACTGATTCTTTATACGGTGTGAAAATTGCATCGCGGACATACTCAGTTGGACGCTTTCAAGTTATTGAGATTTATTTGAAGGGAATCAACCAATCCTATGTCAATGAGCCCCTTCATCAATCCTATATCGATTTACTCCTTGAAATATTAAAACATCCTTTAATTGATGAAAACACTTTTAAAGAAGCAAAAAAAGATGTAGCACAGACCTTACTTAGAATTGAGGAATCTCCTTCAGATTATGCAATTTTCGAAGGTTTTAGACAGGCAGGAAAAGGTCAAAGATTTGGCGTAAATGTTTATGGTGATTTAGAACATTTAAATAATTTAAGTTTAAAGGACATTCAAAATTTCCATGAACAATGTGTTAATACTTACACCAAAGAACTCTATGCTGTTGGAAGAATTGATCCTAAAGCATTAAAGATAGAGGATATTTTTTCCGCTTCCACTTTAAGTGCATCCCATAAAACTTTCATTCAATCTGAAAGTAAAATTGATAGTTATCCAGGAAACCAATCGGATATAGTTTTAGTTTATGAAACAGACATTACCCCGCAACATCCTTCTTATTATCCATATCTTGTGATGTTGGCAGTTTTAGGGCAAAGTCCCAATTCCTTATTGTTTCAAAATATACGGGAAAAGAACTCTTTGAGTTATTCAATCTATGCCTCACAACTCATCTTTGATGGACTGTTTTATATTGCAACATCGGTATCACAAGAAAATGAAAATCGTGTCATGAGTTTAATAAACGATCAATTTGAAATTATTAAATCAGGGGATTTTAACTTGGATGCTGCTAAAAACTATCTTATTAATCGAACAAGTGGTACCTCAGAAAATGCTAAACAGCTTCTTGAATTTCATGCAAGGAATGTGCGGATGAAATTAAATGATACCCCGCAAGATTTAATTAACAACTTTTCGAAGGTCACTAAGGAAGATGTCATTGCTTCCTTGGACCATGTTTTATCCCATTATACATACATCTATCGAGGTACTGAAAATGCAGAAAATTAAGAATGAATTCAATGAGACTAGCTATACCTTTGAAACACAATCGGGCCTAAAGACAAGTATTATACACAAAAAAGGTTTTAAAAGATCGCTTGCCGCATTAGGGACTCCGTTTGGCTCTATCCATTTGAACCAAAAGGTCGATGGTAAATCCATTCAGCATAAAAAAGGGCTTGCTCATTTCTTAGAACATAAACTTTTTGATGATGAAGGACAGGATATTCTCGCCAAATTTGCTGAGTATGGTGCTAGTGCTAATGCATTTACTTCTTTTGACCAAACAGTCTATTACTTTAGTACCAACTTAGACATTGAAGAACCTTTAAAGTTACTTATGACCTTTGTGAATCGCTTTGATATTACAGAAGCTTCAGTGGAAAAGGAAAAAGGAATTATTGTTGAAGAGTTAAAAATGTATGATAAGATGCCCGAAATGGCATTATTAATGAACACTTATCAAAACGTGTATCACAATTTTCCTATGAAGTATGACATAGGTGGAACCATAGACAGTGTCAACAGTACAACATTGAAAGATTTGCAAGAAGCATATGCCTTAAATTACAACCCACATAAAATGCAGTGCGTCGTTATTACAGGAGAGGAACCCCAAAAGATTCAAGAAATTATTAATTCAATTACTGTGAATCGTCCGATATATGATGTTAAAGATGTCTTTGAAGAAGAACCACTTAGTGTTGTTAAGGAAGAAAACATCCTTCCTTTCAATGTCAAAACAGATAAAATGTCTTACAGTTTCAAATTTAAATATGATGGGAAAAACATCTTATTTGATGAATTTGTGATTCGTATGATTCTCGCATTAAATTTCACCGAGTTTAATGAAAATTACCAATCCTGGTTAGATCAAGAAATTATCAATGATTTCTTTAGTTATGATGTAGATTTAAGAGAGGGCTTTGGTGTGATTTACTTTTTTAATGAAGGCGAGCATCCAGAAGCCTTCAAGGAACTGATCAATCATCAGATGAATCATTTAAAAGTTGATGAAATATGCTATAATCAAATTAAGAAGCGCTATTATGGCCAAACAATTTTATCATTAAGCCAGTATGACCATTATGCACTCAATATGCTAAGCGCCTTTTTTAAGGGCACTAGTTATTACGAATATCTATCGGATATCAAAAATGTTAAAATTGAAGCAGTGTTAAAGATGCTTGGAGCTTTGAACAATTTTTCGACAAGCTTCAACTTGATGACTGCAAAAAAATAATCATAATACGCTCCTTTTGTGAGGGGGGGTGGAACGTGAACGCTTTTCAAATTATGGGGTATTACATTAAAAAGCCAGAAAATTTCAAAACTGAGAATTCCAAACTGTATGCGATGATTGGGGTCGCAGCACAAAAAAACTTTATGAGCTCCTTTGAAGTGGAGCCTTTGGTAGAGTTTGATGTGATTGTTTGGAAAGGGATGAGTCGGGAGTTTTTAGAAGCTATACCATTAAATTCTACAATTGGAGTACGAGGAAGATTAGAGATTATTGATAATCGTCTCATGCTTGTTGCAGAACATGTAGAAAAGTTGGAACCTATGTTATGAGTGCATTTGAAAGTCCTGGAATAATCCAGGACTTTTCCATTGTAATTAAGTGAAACTAAGCGTATTAACCTTTCACTTATTGAGTGTAATTGTGTATAATGATAACAGGTGATACCATGAAAGAATATTTAAATTTATGCCGTCATGTCCTAGAACATGGCGAGGATAGAAATGATAGAACACAAACGGGGACACGCAGTGTATTTGGTTATCAAATGCGATTTGATCTAGCAGAAGGATTTCCGCTTCTAACAACAAAACGTGTCTATTTTCCAGCCCTAGCAAAAGAACTCCTATGGTTTATTAGTGGAGATACTAATATCCAATGGTTGGTACAAAATAATGTTAAAATTTGGAACGAGTGGCCTTATGAAAAATTTAAAAAGAGTGGTGAATATAATAACGAGAGTCTTGATGAGTTTGTAGAGCGTGTAAAAAAAGATGATGCTTTTGCGAAAAAATATGGTGATTTAGGTCCGGTTTATGGTAAACAGTGGCGTGACTTTGGAGGAGTTGATCAGTTGAAACAAGTGATCGATCAAATAAAACATAATCCTACTTCACGTCGTATAATCCTGAGTGCTTGGAACCCACCATATATTGAGGAAATGGCTTTACCACCATGTCATGCTTTTATGCAATTTTATGTGAGTGAGGATGGGAAATTATCCTTACAACTTTATCAAAGATCCGCGGATATTTTCCTGGGAGTACCCTTTAATATTGCCTCCTATGCACTTTTACTTCATATGATAGCGAAAATCACTGATTTAGAAGTAGGGGAATTTATACATACTCTAGGCGATGCACATATCTATTCCAACCACTTTGATGTGATTCAAACTCAACTATCACGCGATGTTCGAGCTTTACCTAAACTTACAATTAAAGGTGATCAAAAATCAATTGATGATTTTAAATATGAAGATTTCGTAATAGAGGATTACAATCCACATCCTCGCCTTGTAGGAAAGGTTGCAGTCTAATGATTAGTTTGATTGTTGCTATCAATGAGAAGCGAACTATTGGACTAAAAGGTGTTATGCCTTGGCGCAACCCTGAAGATTTAAAACACTTTAAAAACTATACCATGGGTAAAAAAGTTGTGATGGGACGAAAAACCTTTGAGGGCTTACCTAAGAAGTTAAAAGGACGGGAAATTTATGTTGTTTCAAGAAAAAATGATGATGAAAACAACATTAATGATTTAAAATCTTTCCTTGAATCCTATAAAGATAGTAATGAAGAAATTGTAGTGGCAGGTGGCGGAGAAATCTATGCTCAAGCGATGGATTATGCCGACAAGATTGTTTTATCTATTATCTTAGATAATGATGTAATAGGGGATACATTTTTCCCTGATATTGATGAAAATATTTTTACGATTAAAAATCAAACAGTATATGATACTTTTAAATGTATTACTTATGAAAGAAAGGATGCAGAAAAATGAGATTTGTTGAGATTATTGGAAAGAAAAGAGACGGACTTGTCTTAACACAAGAGGAAATCAATTTTTGGATTCAAGGAATTAAGGAGAAAACAGTTCCCAGTTACCAAAGTTCAGCCCTTTTAATGGCGATTACTTTAAATGGTATGAATATGGAGGAAACCAGTTACCTTACCGAAGCAATGGTAAATTCTGGTTTGAGATTAGATCTTAGTTCGATTGAAGGGATTAAGGTTGATAAACACTCTACCGGTGGTGTAGGGGATAAGACCTCTCTTGTAATTGGACCTATTGTCGCAAGTTGTGGTGGTAAGATTGCCAAGATGAGTGGTCGTGGTTTAGGACATACTGGAGGTACTTTAGATAAACTTGAAAGTATTCCAGGTTTTAATGTTTCCTTAAGCCAAGATGCTTTTTTAAAGCAAGTCAATGATATTAACATTGCGTTAGTTGGACAAACCGATAACTTAGTCTATGCAGATAAAGTTCTTTATGCTTTAAGAGATGTTACAGGGACAGTTTCATCCTTACCTCTTATTGCTGCTTCCATTATGTCTAAGAAAATTGCTGGTGGAGCTGATGCAATAGTTTTAGATGTAAAATATGGTGAAGGTGCCTTTATGAAAACTATTGATGAAGCTAAAGAATTAGCTGAAACAATGATTGCTATTGGAAAAAATCTTGGACGTCAAGTTACAGCCTTAATTACTAATATGAATCAGCCTTTAGGTGAAACAGTAGGGAATGCACTGGAGGTTTATGAAGCAGTTAGAACCTTGCAAAATGGTGGACCTCAAGATTTAAAAGAGATTTGTCTTGTAGCTTCAGCACATATGTTAGTTCATGGTGGACAAGCAGAAACCTTTACTGAAGCATATGATTTAGCTTTAAAATCCATTGAATCGGGTGCAGCTTTTGATATGTTTAAAAAATGGATATCTGCTCAAGGTGGAAACCTAGCTTTCTTGAACAATTTGGGTAGCTTTATTGATGCAAAATACAAACTCAATGTTACTGCTGATAAGCTTGGATATATTGCTGATACTAAGGCACTTGAAATTGGAAATGTTTCAGTAAAATTAGGGGCTGGTAGAGCAAAAGTTAATGACCGTATCGATCCTAAAGCAGGTGTAGTCTTAAATAAAAAGATGGGCGATGCTGTTGCAGAAGGAACGCTTCTTGGGATTTTACAAAGTTCAACACCCATTGATCCTGCATTAGAGCAAGAGTTTAGAGACTGCTTTATCATTAGTGATGATATTGTAGAAGTCCCTAAACTTATTGAGGCTATTGTAGATTAGATGCAATTTGAAGTAACACTGGATCAATTTTCGGGTCCTTTAGATTTAATGCTCTATCTGATCAAGGATAAAAAACTTGATCTTTTTGAGTTGAATATAGTGGAATTGGCCGATCAGTATATTGCCTTCATTAACCAGGCTGAAGAGCAAAAGCTTGAAGTTGCTAGTGAATATATCAGTGAACTAGCAGGACTTGTTGAATACAAGAGCAAAAGACTCTTGCCTCGTGATACCTCAAAATTTGATGCTAAAGATTTAGAAACACAGGAAACAGATTTAGTCCGTCGTTTAATAGAATACCAACGATACAAAGAAGTCAGCTTGAGTTTAGCGCAGCGCTTTAACGAAAGAATGCTTCACTTCACCACACCAAGCTCGATGAATCTTTTTGCGGATTTAAAAAAAGAAGTCGACAAATCTGTTCAATATGATCACTCAGCTTATGATTTAATGCGTGCGATGCAAAAAGTGATGACACGCTATAAAATGAGTAACCCACTAGATGTTTCAATTGAAAGACAAGAACTTTCAGTTGAAGATCGTATGATTACACTTCGAACACGTTTTTTAGGAGAGAAACTAGTATCCTTAGACATTTTATTAATGGAATCGCCCAATTTACATCATTTGCTGGTGTCCTTTTTAGCGATTTTAGATATGATTAAACTTGGTGAATTATTAATGTCAAATCAGGATGAAACAGTTTACCTCAAGGGGGTTATATAGATGGATAAAAAAGTAGAATTAGAGGCCCTGTTATTCGCTTTTGGTGAAGAAGGAGTTGCCAAAAGTGACATACAGGAAAAATTCAATATGGAAGATGCAGACTTCAAAGATTTTATACAAGCATTTAAAGAAACTTATATGGATGCATCATCAGCCTTAGAGTGTGTTGAGTTTGGTAGTCGTTTAAAACTTGTTACCAAGAAAGAACATCATGCTTTAATCACTGAGTTTCTTGAAATCAATACAAGTAAAAGCTTTTCGCAAGCTGCATTAGAAACTTTAGCAATAATCGCTTATAAACAACCCATTACGCGATTAGAAATCGAAGAAATTCGTGGCGTTAATAGCGATATGATGTGTCGCAGATTGGAAGCGTTGGATTTAATTAAAGAGGCAGGACGTGCCGAATCCATTGGACGTCCTATTTTATATGAAGTAACAGAAAGTTTTATGGATACCTTCAAACTTACATCACTTGAAGAGCTCCCTGAAATTAAACTAGAAGAGTTGGTAGAAGAAAATGGATTATTCAAAATTGACTAGATTACAAAAAGTCATTGCACAAGCCGGAGTAGCATCCCGAAGAAAAGCAGAAGACTTAATTCAAGAAGGTAAAGTTAAAGTAAATGGTGAAGTTGTTAGGGAACAAGGGGTTAAAGTATCACCTACTGACTTTATTGAAGTGAACAATAAACCCCTATTTGAGAAAGAACCCCTCGTATATTACCTCATCAATAAACCCCGGGGTGTCTTATCGACACTTAATGATCCTTTTGATCGCCCCAAAGTAGTTGACTTAATTGATGATAGACGTCGTATTTATCCTGTTGGCCGCCTAGACATGGATACTACAGGCGCACTCATTTTGACCAATGACGGTGATTTTGCACAAAAGATGATGCATCCAAGTTATGACATGGATAAAACTTATCGTGTCAGTGTCAAAGGCAAACTTCCTTTTAAAGTCACAGAATCATTAGAAAAAGGACTCACCGTTAATGGAGTAGAGTATCAAGCCATGCGTGTTTCAAACTTCATTTATATTGAGGAAAAAGATCGTTCAGCTTTTGATTTGACTTTGTATGAAGGTAAGAATCGTCAGATTCGTGTGTTGATGGAAAGCTTTGGCTATCCTGTAGTTAGATTGCATCGTTTTTCTATTGGTCCTTTAAATATGAATAATTTAAATATTGGCCAATATCGCGAACTTAAACCTTTTGAAATCAAGAAACTCCTAAATTACGCTCAGAAGTAAAATGCAACAGTTCTATATAAAAGATATTCATAATATTGAACTTTCAAAAGATCAAGTTCATCAAGTAAGACATGTCTTACGTATGAAAATAGGTGATAAACTGCGACTGGTTGATGCGTTGGGATTAGGAGTCATCGCAAAGATTCAGGATACAGAATTTCATGATTTTGAAATTCTGGAAAGCATTACATTTCCCAAAAAGAAACGTCACTTAAAAATTATTGCATCATTGATACGAAATGAAAGACTCGAATGGATGATCCAAAAGGCAGCTGAGACAGGAGTTGATGAGCTTGTCTTATATACCGCTGATCATGGCGTTGTTAGGGGCTATGGAAACAAAGAGAATAGAAAACTAGAACGCTTCAATATGATAGCATTAGAGGCCTCTGAGCAATCCTATAGGCAATATCCTTTGGAAGTGTTGAAAATTATCAATAAAAATGAACTAGAAAATGAACTCAAGACACTCAATATATATGGGGATACTGCCAGTCATCCACACTATATTGATTTAATAAAAGAAGCAGATGATATATGCGTAATTATTGGACCTGAAGGTGGCTTCAGTGAGAAAGAACGGGAGTTATTTTTAGCTCTTGGCTTTAAAGCAGCAAGCCTAGGTGATACAATCTATCGTGCGGAAACCGCGCCCTTGGCTGTTGCAATATTAACGCAAGTGGATTAGAAGAGGTATTATGTTAAGTAAATATCATAAACAAAAGCAACCTAAAGAACGGATTCAAAGCCTAAAGAAAATAAAAGAGGTGTATCGCTTAAAATATGATTTGAATCAAGATTCAGATATCCTTAAGCTCTCTGTTTTTAAGCAATCTTTAGAACAAAAAGTTTTTTTTGAATCCACTTATGAAAAACTTAGAAATGAATTATTTGATATGTGGGATCATCTCAGTTTTTATGAAAAAAATGATTTGCTTTTAAAAGAGTTGGATCAATCCATTTCAAACTTGAAATCCTTTAATTATGAAGGTTTTACAATTTATATGCCATTTTTTGATACGCTATTGAATTCACTCTATGCAACTGAGACAGCCATTTTGGAAAAACCACAATTTTTTAAACTATATCATGAATTCAAGGATCATTTAATTCCTGTAGAAACTTATGGTAATTTACCTTTGAGTCATGGTTTCACACATTGTGAGACCATAATAGAAACAACGGATGCACTTGTTTTGTATGATGATTTAATAAAAGTTTTTTACTTAATTACGAAATCCAGTTTCACAAGATTTCCTATTTATAAGGAATCACAACCCAATGCACAAGCCATACAGAAGATTGCGCAAGGGATTATTATGGGGGACATTGATGCTTTGCATCACAGTCTAGTTGCTCTTGAATGTGTTTCAAAACCCTTTTTGAAACGCTATCAACGCCAGCAAAAAAGACTCCAAAAAAAGGAGAAGAAGAGGAATGCAATTAAATAAATATATCGACCATACTTTATTAAAACAGGATGCAGTTCAAAGTGATATTGATCAATTATGTCATGAAGCTTGTACCTACGATTTTAAAAGTGTTTGTGTAAACCCAAGTTATGTAAAAAGATGTGTGGAAAATCTAAAGAAAACTGATGTTAAGGTGTGTACTGTTGTAGGCTTTCCTTTAGGAATGACCACAACAGAAACTAAAGTTAACGAAGCTCGAGAAGCCATCTTAGATGGTGCAACCGAAATTGATATGGTTATCAATGTTGGAGCGTTAAAAGACCATAAAGATGCTGAGATACTCAATGAAATATCTCAAATCAAAAGAGCCTGCAATAAGAATATTTTAAAAGTCATCATAGAGACAGCGCTTTTAAATGAAGAAGAAAAAATTCGTGCTTGTAAATTGGCTGTCAGTGCAGGTGCAGACTTTGTAAAAACATCTACAGGATTTAGCACCCATGGAGCGACAGTGGAAGATGTTCAGTTAATGAAATCTGTGGTTCAAGATCAAGCTGAGGTCAAGGCAGCAGGTGGAATTCGCAATATTGATGATGTTAAAGCAATGATTGAGGCCGGAGCTACAAGAATTGGCACATCAGGTGGTGTTCAATTAATGCAAGGTGAGAATTTTAAGACAACTTACTAAATCACCCATTAATTTTGATGATAAAATAGTGAAAATATTTCTTGATTTATTTTTCTTTAGTGATATAATTTAAATGCTTGCATCAGAAGGGAGGCTAGTCATGTCGAGAATTGTAGTTAAAGAGAACGAAGGTTTAGATGACGCGTTACGTCGTTTTAAACGTCAAGTATCTCGCAATGGAAACCTTGCTGAAGCGCGCAAAAGAGAGTACTACGTTAAACCTGGAGTTAAACGTAAATTAAAAGCGGAAGCTGCTAAAAAAGCAAAACGCAAAAAAAGACGCTAATTATAAATGGAGTTGATATGTTCAACTCCTTTTTTGTAGTTTTTTTATGTGAACTCATGTATTATAGATATAAAGGAGTGACGTATTTGTACACAACAACAATCGAACTTGCTGACTTAAATGGTCACTTACAAGTGTTTAGTGGCGTTGAAGAGAGTCATATCAAATTAATTGAAAATTTATATGATGTTCAGCTCAATTACAATCCAACAGAAATTACTCTTACAGGTGAAGAGGAACAAGTACAGAAAACAAAACGTCTTATTCGTGTTGTTTTTGATGTTATATTAAAATATAAGAAATTAGACTCTGAAGATATAGAAAAAATCAAGCTTGCTGTTGATGCCAATAAAGAGGAATTATTCTTAGAGGCAATAGATGCAATTATAACCCGTACTTTTGCAGGAAAACCCATACGTGCTAAAAGTTTAGGACAACGATTTTTCATTGATAGTATTTTGACACACGATTTAACCTTTGCAATTGGACCTGCTGGAACTGGGAAAACTTTTCTTGCAGTTTCTTTAGCAGTAGACATGTTAAAAAAAGGTGAAATAAAGAAAATTATACTCACAAGACCTGCAGTTGAAGCAGGTGAAAATTTAGGTTTTCTACCCGGAGATCTTAAAGAAAAAGTTGATCCATATCTAAGACCGCTGTATGATGCCTTAGATGATATGTTATCTTCAGAACGGACTGAAAGATACATTGAATCAGGTGTTATAGAAATTGCACCTTTAGCTTATATGCGGGGTCGTACTTTAGATGATGCGGTTGTTATTTTAGATGAGGCTCAAAATACAACCAAAGCTCAAATGTTAATGTTTCTTTCGCGATTAGGGAGAAACTCTAAGATGATTGTAACTGGAGATCTCACTCAAATTGATTTACCTGCTCATCAAGAATCAGGTTTAAGAGTTGCCCATAACAAATTACAAAATATAAAAGGAATTCGATTTGTTAATCTAAAAAATAGTGATGTTGTAAGACATCCACTTGTCATAAAAATATTAGAGGCCTTTGCAAAGTAGGTGATATAATGAGTCAATCTATATTAATCATTGAAGATGATGCTAGTATTCGAAGATTGTTAGAGTATGATTTGAGTAATTTAGGATATCAAGTGACCACATCTTCAACAGGAAAAGAAGGCTTAGAAATTGCCTTAAAAAACGACTTTGATTTGATAGTTATTGATTGGATGCTTCCAGAAATGTCTGGCATTGAAGTAACTCAAGCTTATCGAAGTCATGAGAAAACAGCCATCATCATGATGGTAACAGCCAAAGATGCTGAAGAAGATCTCCTTGACGCTTTTGAAGCAGGGGTAGATGATTACATGTCAAAACCTTTTTCTCCTAGAGAATTAGGGGCTAGAATTAAGGCTCACTTACGAAGAGTTCAAGATATTCAAAAAGAGAGAAATCTAGACTTTGGTAATCTTAAAATTGATTTGGATATGCATTATGTTTATGTCAATGATGATAAAATCGATTTAACAAGAAAAGAGTTTGATCTGTTAATCTATTTATTACAAAATAAGGATGTTGTCTTATCTAGAGATGATATTTTAAGTAAAATATGGAATTTTGAATATGATGGTGATACGCGCATCGTCGATGTTCATGTATTTAAGTTACGTTCTAAAATTCAGGACGCAGATGTTACGATAGAGTCATTAAGGGGTGTAGGTTATGTTGCAAAAGCAAAATAAATTTATAGTTGTAATCTTCTTAGTATCCGCATGGTTAAGTCTGTGGGTTGCCAAAACACGTCAAATTCAAATGTTGATTTTTGCTGTGGCTTTATTAGGTATCCTTTTTATCAACTATTTTTTCATGAAGGAATCTGACAAGGAAATGGAAAAAAAAGTTCTTGATATTGAAAGTAAATCTAAGAAAAAACGTACTGAAACAGAGGATAAAATGACGCAATTAATTGCATCTATTCCATCAGCACTCGTTTACATAAACCAACGGGGTGAGTTTGATGTCTCGAATAAGAAATTTGATAGTATCCTAAATGTCGATGCTTTAAATGTTTATGATCCGCGTATTGAGTCTAATTTTAGAGGATTATTACTCGATGCCTTTTTAAATGAACAGCAATTCATTCGCCAAGAAACTTTCATGGATGTGAATTACCAAGTATTATCCATCCCTATGTTAAAAAAAGGTCGATATAATGGTTGTATGATTATAATGCAGGATGTCACAAGACTTCTTGAAGGGGAAAAAATGCAGAAGGAATTTATTGCGAATGCATCCCATGAGCTTAAAACACCTATTGCCTCGATTAAAGGTATGAGTGAAGTATTAAATCGTCTTGATTTTGATGATGAAGAGACGCAAATTGAGTTTCTTGCAAGAATTCAAATTGAAGCAGCTCGCTTGGAGCAAATTGTTGAAGATTTGCTATTGCAATCTAAGATTATGGAAAATAAGCTCCATCTAGAGAAAACAGAGTTTAATTTAAAACAGTTCTTTGATGGTTTAATCTATGAAAAGCGTCGTGAATTACACAGTGCCAACATTGATGTTATCTTGAATTGCCCAAGTAATGTAATGATTGTAGGGGACCACTTCAGATTAAGTCAAGTTTTTACAAATTTATTTAACAACGCGATTAATTATGCACAAGACAAGTCGATTAAGATTGATTGTGACATTACATCTAAAAATTGGACTATTAAGTTCTGTGATACCGGAGCAGGGATGGATGAAGCTATTTTACCCCATGTATTTGATAGATTTTATAGGGGAGATAATCATCGAGAAAGTTATAGTAAAAATACAGGTCTGGGTCTTTCTATTTCAAGATCAATTATTGAAGCCCACGATGGTACCATTACAGTTGAAAGTGAACTCAATAAAGGGACCTGTTTCACAATTAATTTAGATCCAGATACTACATTATATTAAGCAAGTAAAAGCTTGCTTTTTTTGTGAATGAGTGTTCAAAACAGAGGTCTTATGTTATAATATCTATGGAGTGTGCTTATGGAAATAACATTTATAAACGAAACAAAAAACAGCCTTTGGGATGGTTTTGAAGAAAAACTAGAACCCCTCTTAAGAAAAACCTTGAAACTTACAAATCAAGATGAAAATGTCAGTGTTTCTATTGTAGTTATGAGTGATGAAATGATTCGTCAATACAATAAAGACTACCGAAATATTGACCGCTCGACAGATGTATTAAGTTTTGTGGATGGAAGTGTCGTTGAGGATGTAAGATCTTTAGGGGATATCATGATTGCTTCAGAAACTTGTCAGGCACAAGCTGAGGCATATGGACATTCACTAGAACGTGAATTTTTATTCCTAACTGTCCATGGTTATCTACATCTTTTAGGATATGATCACATGAATGAAACAGAAGAGCGAGAAATGATTGACTTGCAAAAGGAGATTTTAGATGGCTTTGCTGAACGATTTGATTAAAAGATTTATTAGGAAGTTTCAAAATGCTTTTGTTGGACTATGGGCGGGAATTCGCTATGATCGCAGCATTCTAGTCCAGTTTATTTTAGCAATTATGTCAATTATCATATTTTTCTTTTTGAACATCTCATTTATTGAATGGATGTTTGTCATTAATGCGATTTTTTTTGTTATTATTACTGAGTTTCTAAATTCAGCAATTGAAGATGTTTGTGACCTCTTGGTCGCAAAGTATGATTTACACGTTAAAGAAATTAAAGATATTGCTGCAGCTGCAGTATTGCTATCCGCATTTTATGCAGTTGTAGTTGCAGGTATTATCTTTTGGAGGCATCTTGTATGAAAGATAGATTATTAAATGCCGCTTTTGAAGCGATGGAAAACGCTTATGCACCGTATTCAAATTATCATGTTGGTTGTAGTATGTTGACCAAAGATAATCGTGTCATATCAGGTGTAAATGTTGAAAATGCCTCCTTTGGTGCAACAAACTGTGCTGAAAGAAGTGCAATTTTCGCATGTTATTCTCAAGGCTATCGCAAGGACGATATCCTAGGGGTTGCAGTCGTAAGTGATGGTGAAAAATTGGTGACACCTTGTGGTATTTGTCGTCAAGTATTGTCCGAGTTAATTGATAAGGATATTCCTATCTACCTTTCAAATGGAAGAGAAGAACTTACGAGCAGTATTCAAGAACTTTTACCCCTAAGTTTTGGGAAAGAGGATCTTGATGGGAAAATTTAAATCAGGCTTTGTTTCGATAGTTGGAAGACCTAATGCGGGGAAATCAACCTTATTAAACCAACTGATAAAGCAAAAGATTGCGATTGTTACGGATAAACCACAAACAACAAGAGATGCAATCATCGGTGTTTTAACGGAGGATGACTATCAAATTATCTTTACAGATACACCAGGGATTCATAAACCAAAACATGAATTAGGGAGTCGCATGAATGCAATTGCTTATTCTAATTTTCGGGGGATGGATCTAATTTACTATATGATGGATGCGAGTATCCCTTTGGGTGGTGGGGATGATTTTTTAATTGAAAAATTAAGCCATGTGAAAACACCTATTATCTTAGTTCTTAATAAAATTGATAAGATTACTCAAGATGAACTGCTCCTTAGAATTGTTGAAATGCGTAATAAGCTTGATGTAGCAGAAGTTGTTCCACTTTCTGCAACAGAAAACAATAATGTGGATACCTTAATTGATGTCACCTTAGGTTATCTTGAAGATGGGATTATGTATTATCCTAAGGATGCTGTATCAGCCCATCCAGAACAGTTTATTATTTCAGAGATTATTCGTGAAAAAATCATTAATCTTACAGAAGAAGAATTACCACATTCAGTGGCGGTTGCGATTGAGAAAATGACCCGTAATAAAAAAGCTTTAGTCATTAATGTTGTTATTTTTGTGAATAGACCCTCACAAAAAGGAATGATAATTGGTAAGCAAGGCAGTATGATTCGAAAAATTGGACAAACTGCACGTGAGGAACTTGAAATGATTCTTGGAGAAAAGATTTTCCTTGAGAGTCATGTTAGAGTAGAGAAAAATTGGAGAAATAAAGATAAGCTCTTAAATCAATTGGGTTATATAGAGATTGAAGATGAGTAATCAAGATATTGGATATGTTATATCCAATACACCTTATCGTGAATTTGATGCGATGGTTTTCTTTTTTGGTGAGAAGTATGGACTCCTACGTTATGTGCTAAGAGGGTATCATCGCCCTAAAGCAAAGCAAACAAGTTTGGGTTTAGAATTCACTAAAGTAAAGATTCAGTTTGATTATCGTGAAAATAGTTTACAAAGAATTCAAAATGGTGAGTTACTGGAAAGTTATCAGTCATTTAGAAATGATTATGATTGGCTCATCTGGATGTCTTTGTATACCGAACTTCTGACACGATTTTATGACATGTCACATCATGATTTTTGGTTAAAAGAAACATCGAGCCTCTTTGAGTTTCTCTCACCAGCGAAAATTCTTGCTTTTCTAGCACGTCTTATTCAAATTTTGGGTATTACACCCATTGTCGAAAGATGTGCTGTAAGTGGATCGACATTAGTGTCGGATTTTTCTATAGAAAAGGGTGGATTTGTGAGTAAACAATATCGTAAAGGAAATAGTATAGTGACCTTGGATATGCTCAAGTTGATTCGTTACTTATTTGTAAGTGAATCTCTTGATATTAACATTATTGCTCAGTTTGATAATCTGAATGAGTTGACCAACTTGCTGATTCAGTATTTAGAGTACTATGAAGGTATTCGATTAAACAGTTGGAAATTGATCTATTAATATTTAGAAATAGGATGGTGCTTTTTAATGAGTCAATTTGAATTTGAAAAAATAGTCAGTCATGTGAGAACTTCAGGATTTGTATTTCAAGGTTCAGAAATTTATGGAGGTCTTGCGAATACATGGGATTTTGGTCCTTTAGGTATTAACTTAAAAGACAATGTTAAAGAATTATGGTGGAATGCCTTTATTCGTAAAAATCAACACAATGTTGGTTTACAATCCGCAATCTTAATGAATCCTAAAGTATGGGAAGCCAGTGGTCATCTAGCCACCTTTAATGATCCATTAATGGATTGTAGAAACTGCAATACACGTCATCGTGCAGATAAACTCATTGAAGAGTTTACAAACAATGAAGTGAATGCAGGTGCCATGAGTGTAGAAGAAATGTCTTCCTATATTGAAGAACATAAAATTCCATGTCCTAATTGTGGTAAACATGATTTCACGCCCATTCGTGAATTCAACCTCATGTTTAAAACATTCCAAGGTGTTGTAGAAGAAAGTAGTAATGTAGTTTACTTACGTCCAGAAACTGCCCAAGGAATCTTTATCAATTTTAAGAACGTACAACGTTCCATGCGTAAAAAATTACCATTTGGAATTGGACAAATTGGTAAATCCTTTAGAAATGAAATTACTCCTGGTCAATTTATCTTTAGAACGCGTGAGTTTGAACAAATGGAACTTCAGTTTTTTGTAAAACCTGAAGAAGCAAACCAATGGTATGAATATTGGAAGCAATTTGCTATGGACTTTTTAGTTTCTATCGGTTTAAAACAAGAAAACTTACGCTTTAGAGATCATGATGCTGATGAATTGAGCCACTATTCTGCAGGCACTGTAGATATAGAGTATCGTTTCCCATGGGGCTTTGATGAAATTTGGGGAATTGCCAATCGAACAGATTATGATCTTAGCCAACATCAAAAATTCTCTAAGCAAAACTTAGAATATCATGATGCGGAAACCAACGAAAAATATATTCCATATGTTATTGAACCTTCTTTAGGTGTTGAACGTTTAATGTTAGCGTTGATGTGTGAAGCTTATGATGAGGAAGAGCTCGAAAATGACTCTCGAATCGTAATGCATTTCTCACCAAAAACAGCACCTGTAAAAGCAACTGTTCTGCCTCTTTCACGAAAATTGTCGGATGATGCACGCAAGGTTTGGGAACAATTGGTTGAAGAATTTGAAACAGAATTTGATGAAACTGCAAGTATTGGTAAACGTTATCGTCGACAAGATGCAATTGGAACACCCTATTGTATTACATTTGATTTTGACTCTTTAGAAGATCAGCAAGTAACCATTCGTGAACGTGATTCTATGACACAAAAAAGAGTAAGTGTTGATGAAGCAATTTCTATTATTAAAAAAGCTATAAAGTAAGAGATAGGAAGGTATTATGTCACGCATTCCCAAGGAACTCATTGACGAAATAAGAAACAAATCTGACATTGTTGAGACCATCGCTAACTATATTAATGTCGATAAAAAAGGTAATAATTATGTTGCGTTGTGTCCTTTTCACGATGATAAAAATCCTTCCATGTCAATCAATCAAGAGAAGCAAATATATAAATGCTTTTCTTGTAATGCGGGTGGGAATGTTTTTACCTTTATTCAAGATTATGAAAAAATAAGCTTTCCAGAAGCCGTAATCAAACAAGGAAAAGCTGTTAATCTAGACATGCATTCTTTTGAACAAACGGCACCACAACCTATCAACCAACGTAAAGAGCGCTTGTTAATGCTGCTTTCGGAAGTTCAAAATTTTACGAGCTACCAGCTCAAAACATCCGATGGAACAGCTGCTTTGGATATTTTACACCAACGGGGTTATAGTGATGAGGTTTTGGATTATTTTAAAGTGGGGGTAGCTTTAAGTGCAAATGCTATTTCAGATTTTTTAAGAGCCAAAGGCTATACTGATGAAGAAATGATTGCGGCTGATGTATTACGTTTTGGCGATAATAAATTACAAGATGTATTTTATAATCGTATTATGTTTCCAATTGCCAATCAACACGGTGAAGTCATTGCCTTTAGTGCTCGTACTTTAAACCCTAATAATCAAGTTAAATATATTAATACAGGTGAATCAGAACTTTACGTAAAAAGCCATCACCTCTATAACTTAGATAAGGTTAAAGCTAAGTATCGTCATGCTGATCGCATTATTATTGCTGAAGGGGTTACTGATGTCTTTGCCTTTCATATGGCAGGATTTGATGAGGTTGTTGCTACATTAGGGGTTAATTTGTCTTCAGAGCAAATTCAACTACTCAAGCGACATACCAGTGATGTTATTTTAGCTTTTGATGGTGATAAGGCTGGCTATGATGCAACATTCAATATAGGAAGTAAAATAATTGAAGCGGGACTCAATTTAAAAGTCTGGTACAACGACTCAGGTTTAGATCCAGATGATTTGTTTAGAAAAGAGGGAAGTCAGGCTCTTGAAAAAGGCTTAGACGCATCTTTAGAATGGTATGAGTTTCTCTTAAGTTATGGTAGAGGTCTTTATGGCACAGAATCCTTTGACAATAAGAAAAGATTAGTCAATTTCTTTCTACCATATCTTCAAAGTGTTGATTTATTAAGTCAAACTTACTATCTTGGTAAGCTGGCCGATGCAACACAATTTGACGTAGAAGTCTTAAAAAGCCAACTGAGAACAGCCCAAGAAAGTTATCAGGAACCAAATTATCCTGAGTGGGTGGAACCATACCCTCATACACACGATACTACTAACTATAAGGAACAGCAATATTCCTTAACTCAAAATATATCACGTGCTGAATTAGAGCTTTTAAACCAAATGTTATTTTCTAAGGAAGCAAACTTCATTTACAGCAAAGAGTTGGGTTATTTACCTTCACCCATTGCCAATGAAGCTGCACTGCTCATTCAAAATCATTATCGCACACACAATACCTTAGAACTGGCTGATTTAATTAGCGATAGTATTTCAGAAGATATGAGACGATTTTTTCTTGAAATTGTTGATCGACTGGTCGTAAAAAAATATGATGAGCTCATCGTTAAAGAAAACATTGCATTGATTAAAGAAAAAATGAGTGAATTTGACTCAAAAAATACAATGAAAAAAATTAGAAAAACCCAAGATTTATCAGAGAAAATTGAACTCTTGGACGAACTGCTTAAGAAGAAAAATACTAGGAGTAAATTATGAAAGTAAAAACTTTAGATTCCGTAAAATTGTCATTGGTAAAGATTTATGAGGAAGAGGGTGTTTTATTAAACAGTGAAGTTGAAAAACAAACTCAACACCTAAAACTAACTGATGAAGAAACAGATGGCCTTTTCAAATGGTTAAATGAAAATGATATTACTTTAAGTGATGAAGAAGAAGCTAACTTTATTGACGATAATGAGGAATTTTTAGGAGATGAAGAGGATGAGGGCGAAGGTCCATTTGATGAATCTCTTAACACTGTAGACTTACGTTCATATGATAATGAACTGACTTCACAAAATGAAATCCGAATCAGTGATCCTGTTAAAATGTACTTAAAAGAAATTGGTCGAACCAATCTATTATCAGCGGATGATGAACTTGAAATTGCACGTCGTGCTCATGAAGGCGAACTGGCTGCTGGTATGTTGCGTGATATCTACAAAGACCGTGTTAATGAAGATATTGAAGAAGATGTTCTTGAAAAAATTCCTATGGACGAACTTGCAAGAACCCTAGTTTCCCATTATCAAAATGATGAAGCTAACTTAGCTTATGTTGAAAACATTCTAAATGCTTATCAAGATGGTCAAGAAGCAAGAGACTTACTCATTTCAGCGAACTTACGTCTTGTGGTTTCTATCGCGAGAAAATACTTAGGTCGTGGGATGTTGTTCTTGGATTTAATTCAAGAGGGAAATATGGGTCTAATTCGTGCTGTTGAGAAATTTGACTATTCCTTAAAATATAAATTTTCAACCTATGCAACATGGTGGATTCGTCAAGCCATCACAAGAGCGATTGCGGATCAAGCCCGTACCATTCGTATTCCCGTCCATATGGTCGAAACCATTAACAAGTTAACTCGTATCCAAAGACAACTAGTTCAAGAGTTGGGTCGTGAACCAGAGGCTGAGGAAATCGCTGAAAAGATGGAAAATATGACACCAGAAAGAGTTCGCGAAATTCAAAAGATCGCCTTAGATCCAGTATCACTTGAAACCCCTATTGGTGAAGAAAACGACTCTCACTTAGGAGATTTCATTGAAGACAAAGATGCTTTATCACCCAGTGACTTTGCTAATAACCAATTATTGAAGGACGAGATTGATATGGTTCTTCAAGGACTTACCGAAAGGGAAGAAAAGGTTCTTAGATTGCGCTTTGGCCTTGAAGATGGAAGAACGCGCA
Source organism: uncultured Erysipelothrix sp. (assembly GCA_964653415.1). Lineage (GTDB taxonomy): Bacteria > Bacillota_I > Bacilli_A > Erysipelotrichales > Erysipelotrichaceae > Erysipelothrix. The sequence goes on from CAZZFJ010000002.1 coordinate 30,180, forward strand.
CTCTTGAAGAGGTCGGTAAAGAATTTAACGTTACTCGTGAGAGAATTCGCCAAATTGAGGCAAAAGCATTAAGAAAATTAAAACATCCAACACGTTCCAAGCGCCTTCGTGATTTTATGGAATCCAACTAATGAAGTTATCAAAAAGACTTCAAAACTTACTTGATCTAGTAGATCCTTGTGAAGTTTTGGTTGATGTTGGTACGGATCATGCACATCTGTTGATCCAAGCAATTATAGAAAATAAATGTAAGAAAGCTTATGGACTTGATATTGCATCAGGTCCCTTACGCTTTGCAGCATTTAACATTGAAAAGTATGAAATGAGTGACAGGATTATGACCATGCAGATGGATGGTCTACAAGACTTCAACCAAGATGCTAATAGTTTTGTTATTGCAGGGATGGGTTTTGAGACAATCTTGCATATATTAAATCATTTTGATTTTAAAGCGCATCACTCAATCATCGTACAATCAAATACTAAGATCTACGAATTTAGAAAAGGACTCATGAACTCTGGCTTTAAGATAGTAGATGAAAAGTTCTTTTATGATAATAAAAGGCCTATAACCATTTTAAAACTTGTTAAAAAACAAGAACTACTTTCTGAAAGTGATCTTTACTTAGGTCCTGTTTTACAACACACAGAAAACAAAGAATATCTCACTTATTTAACACATGAATATGAGAAAATGACTTTAATCTTAGAGCATAACACGAAGTTTCTATCGCGATATGAGCTCTTAAAGAAATACTTAATAACTAAAGGAGTGACCCTATGAAACAAATCACCAAAGAATTTATGAAGGCGAATCATTTCAAAGAATTGACTCAAGTTCAGAAAGATGTTCTCGATAAAATTTCAAGAAAAGAAGATTTGATTGTTCTAGCACCCACTGGTTCTGGAAAGACTCACTCTTTCTTATTTTCAATATTAGAAACAATCGATATTGAATCCAAAACTTTCCAAGCGGTAATTTTAGCACCAACTCGAGAATTAGCCATGCAAATTTTTGACTTTAGTCATGAAATTAAGACGGTAGCACCAGAGTTTAATATTGAATTAGCCATCGGTGGAATGGACAATAAACGCTTAATACCACGTCTTGAAACCCAACCTCATTTAGTCGTTACAACACCAGGTAAGTTTTTAGATGTTCTTTCTACTTCAGCGCTAAGACTTGATACAGTAAGAACTCTGGTTATTGACGAAATGGATATGATGTTTGATTATGGTTTTGTGGAGGATATTGATGCGATTGCATCTCGATTCCAAAATAGTACTCGTTTTATGTTATTCAGTGCTACCTTACCTAATGGATTGAATCATTTTGTTAATACTTACTTAAGAAGACCCATTCGAATTGAATCCGAGGAAGAACGTTTCCAACCCAATATTGCACACTATCTCGTTCAAAGAAGACATTTAACCCTTGAAGAGGGAGTATTAGAAGTTTTATCTGCGATAAACCCCTCCTTAGTAATCGTTTTTGCCAATACTAAAGATCAAGTATCTTCCATTGCCCGTTATCTACGTGAGTATGGTATTAGTAGTGTAGAAATACATGGAGATGTTAATGACCGACAAAGAACACAAATTGTCAAACGAATTCGCAGCGGACAAGTTCAGTATATTATTGCGACTGACCTTGCAGCAAGGGGGATTGATTTACCTGAAATTTCTCATGTTGTGAATGCTAATATCCCCAGTCATGACTTATCATTCTATACACATAGAGCAGGTAGAACTGGAAGAACAGGTCGCGATGGAATCTGTATTTCACTAGTCGACGAATCTGATCAAAATGCCATTTCAAGATTAATTCAAAATAACATTGATTTTAAATTTAAGCGCGTTGTTAATGGACAAATTAGTGATGCTCGTGCATTCTTTAATTTTGAGAGAAGAACAAAGAAACTGGATCCGGAAGTAGTTTCCAAATTGAAACGAAAAAAAGTTAAAGTAAAACCAGGATATAAGAAAAAACATAAGGCTGAAATTGAAAAATTAATGCAAAAAAATCGTCGTGAAGTCATTAAAAAAGATATCAGACGCCAGAAAAAAGAACGTGCTAAAAAACGTAATGAAAGATTGAAAGTAGAATAAAAATGAATTTTTTTAGACGCAGTAACTATAAAGGAAGTAGTAAACACTTGCAAATGGCATTGGATGTCTTAAAGCTTACCAACCGCCGTTTGCTCCTTTTAATGCTGTCTATAGCCTTAGTGGCCACAGCCCTGATTGGTAGACTCTATTACATTCAAATAGTCAACTTTGAACATTATCAAAACTTAGTGAATTCAAAGGAAGTGACTCCTGTAAGTCAAGGAACTGCCCGTGGTGAGATATATGACAGAAATGGTGAGTTGATTGTAACCAATAAGCCCATCAATACCATTAATTTTTATACAAACTATGGCCTTACAATGAAAGATCAATGGGATCTTGCAGTTAAATTTGCCAGTCGTTATGAGGTAAAGCATAACTTGATGGAACGTGAGCTTAAAGACTTATGGCTCTTTCTTAATAATAATGGGGAAGAGTTGATAAGTGTTGAAGAGTTAAAGGAAATTAATTATGACAGCGAGAAAGCCGATCGTATAAAACTGCAAAGAGTAACTTCAGCTCATTTAGAGACTTTAACGGATTCTGAAAAAGAAGCGTTTATTATTTATCTTAAAATGAACACTCAAACTCAAAGGAATGCTGCTGTTATCTTAGAAAATGCCAGCGATGAAGATATCTCTTACTTATCTGAAAATCAAGTTGATTTCCCTGGCTTTTCCTGGGGGACTACATGGGAACGCAATTATGTTGGGCCAAAAGGCTTAGAGGGTATTATTGGGTCCATTCATGATATCCCATACGAAAAGTTGAGCTATATGCGTGCTAAAGGATATGCCACCAATGATAAAATTGGTGTTAGTGGTCTGGAGTATACTTATGAACAATATTTATCAGGAGTTAAATCAGAATATAAAATTGACCCAACAACGGGTGAAAATATTCCTATTGTAAAGGGTGAAAAAGGTCATAACTTAATTTTAACCATTGATCTTAAATTACAAACTGAAATTGAAACTATCATTCAAAATGAATGGAATCGAATCAAAGACCAAGCACGAAGAGAGTATATGCACGGGATAGATTTTGTTCTAAGTCATCCACAGACTGGAGAAATCCTTGCGATTGTTGGACTTCGAGAAGATAGTAAAGGCAATCTATACAATGATCCTGCAGCCGTGCTTTTAGAGGCGCATCCTGTAGGTTCAGTTGTAAAAGGTGCAACAGTCTATGCAGGCTTAGAAGAAGGTGTCGTTAAGCCAGGTGAAGTCATTAAGGATGCCCCATTGCATATTGCTGGAACCCAACCCCGTGTATCATGGACAACCTTGGGGAATGTGACAGATGTTACGGCACTGCAACGTTCATCCAACATCTACATGTTCATGGTCGCAATACGAATGGGAGGTGGCACTTACATTCCTTATGGTCCTTTAAACTTTTCAAAACCGATTGAAGATACCTTCGCGAAGTTAAGAAACTACTTTGGACAATTTGGTTTAGGTGTTGAAACCATGGTCGACTTCCCACGTGAGGAACTTGGTTTTAAAGGGTCAACACAAAATGGAGGCTTACTTTTAGAGTTTGCTGTTGGGCAGTATGATAACTATAATGCGATGCAATTAAATCAATATGTTTCAACCATTGCCAACAATGGTTATCGACTTCAACCTTTCTTTGTTAAAGAAGTTAGAAATAGTACGGATAATTCTATATTGGTTTCCAATGGATCCAATATTTTAAATGAATTATCTGGTAAAGACAGTCTTGCTAGAGTGCGAGAAGGTCTAAGAATGTGCGCATATATGGGGGATTGTGGACCTTATCGATCCAAACCCTATACATCTGCTGGTAAGACTGGGACTGCTGAGTACAGTGCATATGGCAAACCAATGATTAATAATGCTTTTATTTTCTTTGCTCCTTTTGAGGAACCAGAGATCGCAAGTAGCTGTATTCACAGTGGTGCATATTATCATCCAGGTTTCTATGAAAACATTTGTAAGGTAATAACACCGAAAGTTGCAGATCTTTATATGAATTCAAGATAATTTGTGTTATAATTAGAACGCTTAAAGTTTGGAGGTTTATTATGAGACATCAAGTAACATTAAAATGTACAAGTTGCAACGAAGAAAACTATATCACAACACGTAATAGAAGTCTTCATCCTGATCGTATGGAAGTTACAAAATACTGCCCACGCGAGCGCAAACACGTATTACATAAAGAAAAACGATAAGAAGCATACACCCTAAAGGTGTATTTTTCTTTTTTAGGAGTGGTTCTATGAAAATTAATCAAATCGAAAGTGGATATGCATCCTCTAATACTTACTTTATTTCAAAAGGAAAATCGATGATTGTGATTGATCCTTGCCTAGAAATAGATAGTAATCCCAAAAAATTGTATGAAGCCATTGAAGGATATCAAGTAGAAGCTATTTTAATTACCCATGCCCATTTTGATCATATCAGTGGAATTGATGCTATCGTAAAAAAACAAAGCTGTCCAGTCTACGTATTTCATAGTGAAACAGCTTGGCTAAAAGACCCCAATCTCAATCTCTCGACGATGATTCCAGAAGCTGTATCCATTCATTCAGCACTTACGCCTATTGATCTAGGGATATTAAAACTGGAAAACTTTGAGTTCGAGGTGATTCAAACAAGTGGTCATACCCATGGCTCTATTTCTTTTCTACTTGAAAATCACTGTTTCTGTGGTGATTTCATTTTTAAAAATTCTGTTGGACGAATGGATTTACCCACGGGTTCTCAAAGTGAAATGATAAATAGTATTTGTCATTTTATTGATAGCTATCAAAATCAAGACTTAATATTGTATCCAGGACATGGCCCTATAACTAAGCTCAGTACAGAGATTAAATACAACCCCTTTATTCAACATATCTTATAAACTGCTTTTAAAAGTTCTTTTTTGTAAAGAGCTTTTTTTAGTGCAATCTATAGAACTTATCTATCGTGAAATTAGCTAAGGATTAAAACTGAAAGCGTGCTATTTAGTAGTATGGAACAGATAACTATGTACTTTGATCAGTTAATGAAAGAAGTCATTGAAAATAGAATCACAGATATTCATATCGATCCTATAAAAGATACGATAATTTTAAGAAGGCATAAAATTAAATTCAAAACATTTCGAGGAAACACCACTAAACTTTACAAACACTTAAAAATAAAGGCGAATATTTCCTTAGAATCATTTACAAATTTACAGACCGGTAGTTTCACATATATTGTAGACTATAACTTATTTTATCTTCGCTTTGCAGTACTCGAAAACTATAATCGCAGTCATGGTGTTTTACGTATTTTAAATATTAAACCCATCGAAAATTTAGATGAATGTGGTATTATGCCAAAAGATATTACGAGTATTCGTCAATTTTTACAAGAAAGCCATGGTCTAGTTTTATTTACCGGTAAAACAGGTGCTGGCAAATCAACGACCATGTTTGCTGGCTTAAATGAACTTAAAGAAAAAGAAATTTTTACGCTGGAAAATCCGATTGAAAAATACTATGAACAAATGATTCAAATTGAATGCAAGGATACACAGCTGAATCACCATATCTCTCAACTCCTTAGGCATGACCCAGATATCTTAGTAATTGGTGAAATTCGTAGCGCTATGGAGCTGCAACAAGCGGTAAGGGCTGCTTTGAGTGGACACTTAATTGTAAGTACCTTACACGCTGGAAATATTGATGAGGTATTATTACGTTTAAAAGACTTACAACTAAATGATTTTGAATTACAATACGTTTTGCAAGGTATCGTATTTCAAGATATTATTCAAAAAGAAGGGGAGTTGTATTTTCATTTTGAAGTTTTAAAAAAGCATGAAATGAAAAAATTATTATGAAATCCAAGCTTAAACAATACTTAAATCGTTCACGGTATAAACTCTATGCTCCGGCGATCCATAATATTTTAAAACAAAGGTTTAACTTTGATGATGTAAAATCAATTTTTAACCTTCCATTTGACACACTGGAAACCTACCTTGCAAGCTTAACAAACTTAATCATTCATGAAGCATCGATGGTTCAAAATTTGAATTTCTATCTACGCTTTGATTCATTTCAAATACAGCTTAAACAAGAATTGGGTTCTCGTCTTCTATATCCTAGTTTTCTTATTGTCTTATCTTTTATACTGACACTATTTTTTGTGCATCCTTTTGCCCCTAGTATCTTAGAGATGCTTTCTGATTTTTCAATAAAAACAAGATATCTAAACATCTTATATCGTACCGTATGGGTCATTAAGTACATCCAAATGTTTTTGATTCTTAGTTTTATCATCTTGATATTTTTTCTAATTCAAAAGAATACTAAAACTATTTTCTATATTCGCTTTCATCACTTTCGTTTTATGCATTTGATACGTAATTATATCAGCATGCGTTTTGCTTTTGTATATAGATATCTACTTCAAGAAGGACTAAATACACAAGAAATATTAATGATGATGAAAAAATCTGAGGGGATATCTGATATCAAATGGTTAGCCTATCACGTTGAAGCACAACTGATTGAAGGGAAGGGGCTAATTGATGGATTTAGTCTGTCATATTTTGATCCTATGTTCATCATTTATTTGAAAGATGGGTACTATACTGAAAACCTAAAGGATTCATTAGAAAACTATCTCAATTTGGTTTTAGATGTTATTAAAGCTCAGGCTAAGAATTTAATCTTCGTAATTAAATCATTTGTGTACCTTTATATACTATTCATGATCATCATTTATTACATTTTTTTATTCCAACCCTTGTCAATGATGGAGGCGATTTTATGAATCAAAAGGGATTTACTTTACTAGAAATGGTTATTGTTATGGGGGCTATTGTTGTACTATTTTTATTGATGATGCCCAATATAACGCAAACAACACAAGTTATTGATGATAAAGGCTGTGCTGCTCAAGTAAAGGTAGTGGATGCAGCAATACTTCAGTATCGTTTAAAGTATGACAAAGTTCCAACATCGATTCAGGAACTTATCTCCGCCAAATTCTTAAGCGAGCGTCAGAGTCAGTGTAACAACCATAAGACTATCAAAATTACCAATGGTCAGGCCCATGAATAAAGGTTTTACCATCATTGAACTTCTGATTGTAATGATGCTAGTAACGTTAAACTTTATGATATTTTCCAGCCGACTTGTTCCTTTTGACAACACATATATCCACCCTGAGAGCTGTTTACTTAAAGCCATGGCTTTAAAGGAAAGGTGTCATTACACTAAAAATCTACATTTCAATGAAAATGGTAATATCAACAAGGCACAAACACTTAAAATTTTAGATAAGACCTGTGTATTTCAATTGGGGATGGGTAGGTATGAATGTGAGTAAAGGTTTTATTATTTTGGAAATTCTGGTGGCATTCATAATTCTATTTCAAATAGTAAACTTACTTGTAATGTTTTTGGAGATTTGCTTATCAAACGCGCTTTTACTTTAATTGAAGTTCTAGTGGGCCTTTTCTTTTCACTCAGTATGTTAGTTCTTGTTCAAAGCATTCTTAGTTTGATGCTTAAAGTAGATTTACAAAAAATTAGCCAACTTGATGTGTTTGAGGTTCAACTAAAGCAATTACTAATCCGTTCTAATATTGTGAGTTGCCAACATGATTTATTAGTATTAGATGACTTTGAGATATATTTTGATAGAAATCGGATTGTTAAGTCTCCAGGATATGAGATATTACTTCAAAATGTGACTGAAATGTCGTGGAACTGTGGTAGATCACTTCAGTTTAAAAGTAGGGGACAAGAATATGAAATATTATTACCGTGATAAGAAGGGATCTGTATTAGTTTATGTTTTAGTATTCTACCTTTTGTTTACGAGTTGGTTTCTTTTGTCTTTAACAAAGACAGTAGATTATCTGAATGACTTAAGTTACCTTAAAAAAATTAATCGCAATCTTGAGCTTGAAAAAGAAGCTTTAAAATACTTAAAACAGCACCTACCCACGGTTCCTCCACCTTTAGTGAAGTCAAAATATCGGGTTGATTTTGTGTGCACTGATGATATTTGTGATATTTTGATAACGGGAGATATTAATTATGCCTTTAAATATGTTATAATAAAATAGTCTTAATAGGAGGAAAAACAATGATTTCATCAAATGATTTAAGAAATGGTATGGCCATTATTCATGAAGATAATTTATATCAAGTTCTAGGACAATCACAAAATAAAACTGCTATGCGTCAAATGATTGTAAAAGTTAAAGTTCGTAATATGCACACAGGTTCTATCACAGAATTAAACTTTACTGGTGGTGACAAGATTCGTGTTGCTCATATCGATAAGAAAACAATGCAGTATCTATATGATGCAGGTAACGAGCTTGTATTTATGGACTTAGAAACATATGAACAATTAGAACTTAGCAAAGATAACCTAGCTTGGGAAATAAATTTCTTGAAAGAAAATCAAGATGTTACCGTGATTATGTATCAAAATGATGTCCTAGGCGTTCAGTTACCTGAGAAAGTCATTCTAGAAGTAACTGAAGCTGAACCTGCAGTAAAAGGAGATACAGCAAATAATGCACAGAAAAATGCAGTATTAGAAACAGGATTTGAAATCCGCGTACCACTTTTTATTGATAGAGGCGAGAAAATTGTTGTAAATACAACAGATGGAAAATATACAGGTCGCGCAAATTAAGTATCCAATGGATACTTTTTTATTTAAGTAAAGCTATCGTTTCAAGTAAATTTAGTGCAACCTTATATTTTTTGTGCAATTGTGTAAAGTCCGTTTTTTTAATGGTCTTTTTCCTATTTATACCTTATAATAGAAGGGAATACTTCAGGGCAGGGTGAAAATCCCGACCGGTGGTAAACCCCACGCGTCAATTGACATGAACTGGTTAGATTCCAGTGGCGACAGTATAGTCTGGATAAAAGAAGCATTTTTTTATAATGGCCTTGAGTGATGTTTTTTGCAGGAGGTTATTATATGAAAAAAATATCTACTCGTAATTTGGTGATGATAGCAATGTTATCTGGTTTATCTTATTTGTTCTTTATGTGGGAGTTTAAAATAGTTGATCCTTTACAATTTGATCTCAGCGATTTATTTGTAGTCATAGCTGGGTATACTATGGGAATTGTACCTGGAATTATAGTTGCGGCTATAAAAAATATCATCCATCTATTCTTGCGAAACAGTCAAGTGATTGGAGAGGTTACTAATTTCGTTTATGCTATTTTTCTAATGATGCCATTGGTAGTTTTTAAACCAAAAAATATCTACCAACGTCTCTTAGTTTATGTGCTTACGATTCTTGTTGTGACTGTATCAATCAATGTTTTTAACTACTTTATTGCAATGCCGATATACCAAATTCCACAACAAATTCGATGGAGTATGATTGTTTCTACATTTATTCCATTTAACATCATTAAAACGAGTGTATTAATCTTTATATTTGCGACTATTTATCCTTTTTTAGATAGATTGTCGGCTTAATTATGCTATAATTTTAATAGAGGTGAGGGAATTTATGAAAACACGTATGGAGCGCTATAAAGAGTTAAGGGAAAAGATGTCAAATGAGGTGAATCACAATGTTGAGAATCACGCCTTATCAGAGTATGCTAATAGACTCAATAAGATTGATGATGAAGCCTTTGAGAATATGGTGGACACCAACCCTAATTACGAGCCAAACCGTGCTAAAGAAGTAGATTTAAAAAAATATGAAACTTTTGAGAATGAATACTTGAAAGATTTTTTAGATGAAGTTAAATCCTATAATATTGAAAAAGGGAACCGTCTAGTTGAAGATACAGAGCAGAACATTTTAGAAGAAATCAATGCACAAAACCAAAACCAACCTACATTAGGTACCAAAGAGGCACCACTTGGTTTAGAGGATTTGGAAGCTTTTGAACAAGCAACCGTTAATAGTGTTGTGGCTCCATCGGAACCTTTAGAAGTCAATGATAAAATTGAAGATGTTATTCATGATTCTCAAGCATATAACTTTGATCAGATGTTAGAGTCAGTCACAAACAATACAGATTTAGTTAATAATGAATCACCTGTTTTTGATGATTTCTTTATGGATGCATCACCTCATGAAGTTGAGGCTGAGGTACCCTTAGAGGAAGAAACTATCGATACAAATTCTTTAATTGATTCCCTACAAAGTGGTAACTTTATGGCAAAAGGGGCAGTTGAACCTATGGTTAAACCTATCGAAGATGATATTTTTGCAAATATTCGTACCTTCGACTTGGAACTGGAACAAGAATCAAAAGCTCAGGCGGAGGAAATCTTTAAACAAGATCCTGTTGATTTAGAATCACTGCGTTTAAATCCCAATAAGAGTAATTCAGTAGACGATGACTTTGAATATGAAGAAAACTTTGATCCTTTCTGGGAAGATTATTTGCAGAAGATGAATGCTTTAGAGGATAGTGTTGAACCTAATTTTGATCAAAATAAAGATAGTTTGAATTTCCCAAGAAACCGATCTAAGAAAATTGTTATCGCAGATCAAAATAAAGAAGAAAGAGATATTACCCAAGAATTTCTTGCACTTACACGTGAAATTGAGCGAGAAAATCTTGAGTCCATTGATTTGACTGGCAAAACTATGGAAGAAATGGCTGTTGTAGGCAACAAAGAAAAATTTGTGACCGAGAATAAACTCTCAGCACATGATGATTTTGGTTCTTCTGTTGTAACAGGCAAGGAAGTTAAGAAAAACCGTGCAGTCAATGCAATCTTAACGGTCGCATTAGCTGGTATTGTATTAGCTGTTGCTTTTGCGATTAAATATTTCTTATTGAGTTAATTAGATTAGGAGCATTATATGTTTAATATTGCAATCGATGGCCCCAGCGCCTCAGGCAAAAGTACTATTGCAAAAAGATTAGCAAAGTTACTAAATTTTACACACATTGATACCGGGGCAATGTATCGTGCAATCGCATATGATTGTATAAAGAAGAATATTGATTTAAATGATGAAGCAGCCTGCTCACAACTTGCAGAACAGACGCTCATAGAACTCGAAGGCGAAGGCCAAGTTTTCTTAAATGGGAAAAATGTTACCTACGTGATTCGAAGTGAAGAAATTTCTAAAGCTGCTTCACTAATATCAAAATATAAAGCAGTTCGCACAAAACTTGTTAAGCTACAACAAAGTATTGCTGCGAAAAAAGGATTTGTAATGGATGGAAGAGATATCACGTCAGTGGTTCTTCCAGATGCTGAAGTAAAAATATTTCAAAATGCAGATGCTTCTGTACGGGCTAAACGTCGTTTTTATGAACAGGTCGAAAAAGGACTTGAGGTAGATTATCAAGACATCTATGATGATTTGGTAGCGCGTGATACGCAAGATTTTAACCGTAAGGAGTCTCCTTTGAGGAAAGTTGATGATGCAATAGAAATTGATACAACTCATTTGTCAATTGATGAAAGTGTTGATTTGATTATGAGCATTATCAAAGATAGAGGTTTAATATGATAGATGGAATTGTAGCGATAGTTGGCCGACCCAATGTTGGTAAATCATCGCTTTTTAATCGGATAATTGGAGAAAGAAAATCCATTGTTCATGCTGAACCGGGTGTTACACGAGATCGAATCTATGGAAAGACCACTTGGTTAACTAAAGATTTACGATTTATTGACACCGGTGGTATTCAGCTTGAAGATCAAGATTTCGCACAAGAAATTCAAATGCAAGTTGATATTGCGATTGATGAGGCGGATTTGATTCTTTTTGTTGTAAGTGCAATGGAGGGCTTAACTCAAGATGATTATCATATAGCACGTTTATTGCGTGAGTCCGATAAACCCGTGGTTGTAGTAGCGAATAAAGTTGATGATTTGCAGTTTGTGGCAGATATCTATGAGTTTTATAACCTCGGTTTTGATACTCCATTTCCAACAAGTACAGAACATGGTATTGGAATTGGGGACTTACTGGATGAAGTAATTTCGAGATTACCGCTTAAGGCTAAAAAAGACCATCATGAAGCGCTAAGCTTTTGTGTTATTGGTCAACCTAATGTTGGTAAAAGTAGTTTAGTTAATGCTATTATCAATCAAGATCGTGTTATTGTCTCTGACATCGAAGGAACTACAAGAGATGCGGTCGATACTCCCTTTAAATATGAAAATGAAGACTATGTAATTGTAGATACCGCAGGGATTCGTCGTAGTGGAAAAATTTATGAAAAGGTTGAGAAATACTCTGTTTTACGTGCCATGAGTGCAATAGAAAAAGCCGATGTAGCCTTATTTGTAATTGATGGGGAACGTGGAATCAGGGCACAGGATAAGCATGTTGCAGGCTACGCACATGAAGCAGGCAAACCAATCGTAATTGTATATAATAAATGGGATACTGTAGATACTTCAGAAGTTGAAATGGAAACAGTAAGGAAAAAAGTCTATGATGAATTTATCTATCTAGATTATGCTCCAGTAGTATTTGTATCTGCACTTACGAAGCGTCGTGTGCATACAATTTTACCTTTAATCAATAAAGTTTATGAGAACTCACAACGTCGTATAGCAACTAGTGTGGTTAATGAAGTAATCCAAGATGCTGTTATGCTTACACCACCACCAGCACATAATGGACGTCAGTTACGTATTCTTTATGCATCTCAGGTAAGCGTTGCTCCGCCGACATTTATTATCTTTGTGAATGATCCAGAATTAGCGCATTTTTCTTATGTTCGTTATTTGGAAAACTCACTTAGACGTGCCTTTGACTTTGAAGGAACACCGATTCATATTATGATCAGAAAGAGAGGAAACACATGAGAGTAGCAGTAATTGGCTCAGGAAGCTGGGGAACGGCATTGGCAAATATATTAGCCAATAATCATCATGATGTCTTGATTTGGGGTAAGAGTGAGGATGAAATCCTTGATATCCAAAATAACAAAATGAACTCAAAATACTTTGAGAATGTGAAGTTAAATGAAAACCTTAAAGCGAGTTTATCTTTTGATGAACTTCATAATATGGATGTTTTTCTTTTAGCAGTTCCATCCATTGCGATTGAAGAGGTTTGTCAAAAAATCAGTAGTATTATTGATAAAAAAGTAATCGTAATCAATGTTGCGAAAGGTTTTCATCCGATAACTCATGAATACCTTATGGATGTCATTCGTAAGAATATTCCGGCTGAAAAATTAGAAGCTGTGGTGAGTTTAATAGGTCCTTCTCATGCTGAAGAAGTAGTTACTGGCCAATTGACAGCTGTGAACGCTGTTTCAAAAAACCTAGAAGCTGCCAGTGTCGTTCAAGACTTATTCTCAAATGATAGCTTTAGAGTCTACACTAATGATGATGAGATAGGCGCTCAAATTGGCGTTGCAGTTAAGAATGTGATTGCATTGGCCAGTGGTATCGCTAAAGGCCTTGGTCATGGTGATAATGCTCGTGCTGCTCTTATTACTCGTGGTCTTGCTGAAATGACACGCTACGGCGTTTATTTTGGGGGTAGAATGGACACCTTCCTTGGATTATGTGGAGTAGGTGACTTGGTAGTAACTGCAAGCAGTGAACATAGTCGAAACTTCCAAGCAGGTTATCTTGTAGGTAAAGATAATGGTCTAAAAACTTACAATGAGAACTACAATAAAACAGTTGAGGGAGTCTTTGCAGCAAAGATTGTGCATGATGTTGCACTAGAAAATAACATCGAAATGCCAATCACTACTCAAGTTTATGAAGTGTTTTATAACTCGAAAAGTCCTGAAGAAGCTATTAAAGAGCTGATGGGTCGCGATTTAAAACATGAGTTAAAATAGCTTGCACTTTATAAGTGATAATGGTATCATTTTAATACATTAGGAGGAATATTATGAGTACTAAAAATTTAAATAAAAAGGCAATCGCCGATAACTTAGCAGATAAATTAGATATAACAAAGAAAGATGCAGCTGAATTCGTTGATGCTTTCATCGATGAAGTTAAAGAAGTTTTAGAAGACAAAGGGACTGTTGATTTAGCAGGTTTTGGTAAGTTTGAAGTACGTTACCGTGCAGCAAGAGATGGATTCAATCCACGTACCAAAGAAAAAATTCGTATTGATGAAACATACAGTGTTGCTTTCAAAGCCTCAAAAGCTTTAAAAGATTTAGTAAAATAAATTATTTAGGAGCTTTCTGCTCCTTTTTTAATAGGAGGATTTTATGGGTTTTTATTTCGCAATACTCGCACTAGTAATCTCGCTTTTTGCTCAATCTTATGTGCAATCAAGCTACAATAAATATCGACAAATTAGCACCCGAAAAGGGATGCGAGGCGCTGATGTAGCAAAATATATTTTAGAATCAAATAACATCTATGACGTTGATGTTGTACAATCAAGTGGTGGCGTCTTATCGGACCATTTTGACCCAAACAACAAACGTATAGCACTATCCCCTGATATCTATAATGGGACCTCTGTGGCCTCTGTAGCAGTTGCTGCTCATGAAGTGGGTCATGCAATTCAATATGATACAGGCTATGTAGGAATAAAACTAAGAAATACAATCTTAAAACCTTCAATTATTGCAAGCCAACTATCAAATCTATTTATTGTTGTTGGAATCCTTATGATTGATGGATCAATGGGGTGGGTATTTGATTTAGGGCTCATTATGTTAATGGTAGTACTTGCTTTTCAAGTTCTTACACTGCCAATTGAGTTTGATGCATCAAAACGCGCTTTAGCTAATATTGAAAATCTAGGGATTGTTGGAACATCAGAACACGATGGTGCCAAGTCAATGTTGACTGCTGCAGCTTTAACTTATGTTGCTGCTGTAGTTGGAACTGCATTGAACCTACTACGTTTTATTTCGATACGAAATAGTAGAAGAGATTAATAGGACATCTATTTTCAAACACTTACTTTATATTGAGGTGATAGTATCTTAAAAAAAGTGAGTGTTTTTTTATTCGCATTATCTTTATTCTCCAATTATCAAATTGTGGAGCGAAATAAGCTTAATTACGAAGTGCTCAATGTCTACAAATCAAATGATAATATCGTGATAGAAGGCTGGGCAACTATGCCCTCTACACAGCATTTTAAAGGCCAAGAAACCCATACTTATACGATGCGCCTAGTTTCACAATCAACATCATTTGAAGTACAAGGGACACTTAAAAATGATGATCTGAGTGAGCAAATGTCATATAGAGGTCATCCAAAATGTAATAATTCTGTACTCAATAGCCTAAATTGTAACTATGATCATAAAAATGTTGGATTTCGATTTGAGATACCGTTAAACCGCTTTGAAGTGAATAGTGATTACAAAATTTACCTAAAGATGAATGCCAAACAAAGTCATAAATCGTATGAAATACCTTTATTTTACCTAACAGAAGGGGAGACGCAGTTTTCTTATCAACAAAAAGACTTTATTATTCAAAGTGATTTTAGGCATACCAGACTTCAAGTCTTTGCGAGTGATTTAGTAGCAAGAAGTGGCCCCAGTCCTTTATCTGACTATATTAATCTGGGGAAAAGTTGTTCCTATAATTATGGTAATAGCTTATACATGATGCAAAATTCTCAGTTTAATCATATTTACGATATTAACTACTACAATGACAAAATCACATATTTCAAAGTAGGGGTCAAAGCCTATGGTTGTGTCAATAATAGAATGCGGGCCATAGAATCCAAAGACTCAAGCATCTATGCCCATATACCCAGTACACATGTAAACTATATGGGTAATCCTATGATTATTAGAGTGCGACAAAAGGAATCCATTCCTAAACTTTTCGCAGAACATATTGAGATTAACCAATATGAGGATTATGATCCATTTTTTAAAGTGAGTGCACTGGATGCATTTGATGGTAATATTACAGACAATATTGAATTACTATCAAGTAATGTAAATACCAGAATTCCTGGAAACTATCAAAGTTGTTATCAAGTAAGTAATTCTTTTAATAAAACGACAAATGGCTGTCGATTCGTAAAAGTAATACCAATACCCAGCAAGAGGCGCTTTATCAGCAAATACACAGCACATGATACGCAGTTAAAACGCTGGAATAGAACGGAACTTAGAGAAAAGATGAGTAATGAGTATTTTATTAAGAAAGAGAGCTTCAAAAATTAAAACGTATCCGAAATAGATACGTTTTTAGTTATATATAATGTATTATGAAGTACTGCGCATAATGTATATTATGTAAGATTTGTATAATGTTATTTTAAGTCCTTTAATCGGGATGTTCCATATTCTGGCATTTTAACTGAAAAATTATCGGCAATTGTAGCCCCTACATCCGCAAAGGTTGTAGAAGATTCAAGTTGCTTCTGATCTGTGAATCTGGGTGAATAATAAAATGTTGGTACAGCTTCACGTGTATGGTCTGTTCCAGAAAATGTTGGATCATTACCATGATCTGCAGTAATGATCAGTAAGTCATCACTTTGAATTAGAGGTAATAGTTCAACAAGTTGTGTATCAAATTCTTCTAACTGTCTTGCATATCCTTGTGGATTGCGTCTATGACCCCATAGAGCATCAAAGTCTACTAGATTTACAAATAGAAGCCCTTTAAAGTTCTGGTTTTTAACAATATCAATGGTTTTTGTCATCCCATCAAAATTGCTACTTGTTCTATGAAATTCCGTTATTCCTTCATTGTCAAAAATATCAACTATCTTCCCTACCGATATTACATCATATTTTTCGGATTCAAGGGCATCTAAGACTGTTTTTGAAAAAGGTTTTAATGCATAGTCATGACGATTAGCAGTTCTTGTGAACTGACCTTTACCAGTTCCTATAAATGGTCTTGCGATAACACGTCCCACTTTCCATTCATCACGCATGGTCAGTTCACGGGCAATTTCACATACTCGATATAATTCTTCCAAGCCAAAAGTTTCTTCATGTGCAGCAATTTGTAGCACAGAGTCGGCAGATGTATATACAATCATTTTACCAGTCTGCATATGTTCTTCGCCTAATGAATCCAATATTTCTGTGCCACTTGCAGCAACATTTCCTATGATTCCATGTCCTGTTAACTTTGTTAGTTCATCTAATAGTTCTTGAGGAAATCCAGTGTCAGTAAAGGTTTGAAATGGCTTATCTATATTTAAACCCATTAACTCCCAGTGGCCAGTCATGGTGTCTTTCCCATTGGATGCCTCTTCCATTTTTTGAATGTAGGCTTTTGGTTTTGACACTTTTTCTACCCCTAATACATTGTGTAGGTTTCCGAGTCCTAAGGCTTCCATAGCTGGCATTTTTAAGCCATTGACACTTTGTGCTATATGTCCTAAAGTATCAGAGCCTTCATCTCCAAATGCTTTCGCATCGGATGCTGCACCCATACCTACAGAATCCATAACTATTGTGATTATTCGATTAAATTTCATTTGAACCATCTCCTTTTTCATTGAAATTTCCCTTTAAAAAACTATCATACTCTTTTTTAAGAGTTTGATTATCCACTTGAGTATAGATTTGGGTTGTTTTAATATCACTATGACCCAATATTTCTTGAATTACTCTTAAATCAACGGATTGATTCAACATATTAGTCGCCAAAGAATGACGCAATGTATGAGCGGAAATCACTTTATTTAAACCAGTTTGTTGTTGTCTATATTGAATCATTGTATGAATGTATTGTCGAGTAATTTGCTGTCCTTTAGGACTTAGAAATACATGCTTCATTTTATTCTTTTCAAACTGAGGACGGATAATATCTAAATAATAAGTCAAAGATCGAATGGCCTCTTTTGAGATTGGAACCATTCTTTCTTTATTACCCTTCCCTATTATTTTAAGCCATCTTTCCTCAAAGAAGATCTGTGAGAAAGTTAAATCTACACATTCACTGACGCGAATCCCTGTACTAAATAATACTTGTAGGATAGCATAATCAAGATAATCCTTGAGTTTCTCTTTGGGAAATGAAAACAGTTGCTTCAATTCATCAGAACTTAAGGTTTGTGGTAAACGCTCAACTTTTTTCTTTCCTTGTAGAAACGAGGTTAAATTATGATCTACAATACCATATTGACTGAGATACTTGTAGAAACTTTTTAATGAGGAGATTTTCCTTCTTTGGCTTGTATTTGCGAATGTTTGCTCCAACTGACTTGTATAATCTAATAAAATATCAAAGGTAATAGATTTAAAATCGTTAATATCATGTTCTTCTAGATACGTTATGAAATCATTTAAATCATTTTTATAGGCTTCAACAGTTAATGAAGACTTAGGCTCTGTATACTGTATATAATAGATATAATCTTTTAATACTTTACGTAGGTTGCTCATATTAAGACTCCTTTAAAAGTTTACTGGCTCGTTTAAAAACACCACCAAACTCCTGGTTAAGTTCTGATATCATTGTATCTGTGTCTAAAGATTTACTAATAGTAAAAAGATTTAATTGCTCTTCAATATCTTCAACTTCTTTTAAATTTGCAAGTCCCACTGAAATAAAGGTAACGCCACTGTGATCATCCGATTCGAATTCTGAATAAAGTGATAAAACGCGTTCCAAAATTGTAGCTTGATCATTCAAATAATTATCAAGGGTTACTGAACGATTATTTGTTTTCATATCCTCAAAACGAATTGAAAACTGTATTGTCTTGCCTACTAATTGTTGCATTTTGGCGCGACGTTCTAGTTCCTGAATTTCATGCACAATCTTCTCTCTTAACTCCTCATAGTCATAAATGGGAGATGAAAATGTTTGTGATTGGCCAAGGGATTTCGTTGTATTATTAAGATCCAATTGATTGGATCCTTTACCATTTGCATAGTCAATAAAAACTTGGGCTCTATTACCTAATACAATACGCAATTCATCCATAGAAACTTTGTTTAAGTCCCCTATTTTGTGAACACCCATATTTTTTAGTTTAGGAACGGTCTTTTTGCCAATTCCGTGCATTAATTCAATGGGTAATGGCCATAACTTAGTTTCAATCTCACGTATTCTCAATATGGAAATACCCATAGGTTTCTTCATATCAGATGCCATTTTAGCTAAAAACTTATTGGGTGCAACACCAATGCTGACTGGTAATTTTAACTCCTCAAGAATTTGATTTTGAATATCAATCGCAAGATCTAAGGGTTTCGTATATTTTTTTATAGCCTCGGTTACATCTACATATACCTCATCAATAGAAGCTTGTTGTACATAAGGGGAATAAGACTGTATGATTTCTACAAAGGCTTCAGAAAGCTCGGTATAAAGTTCAAAATCTAGTTCTACTACAATCAAATCATCACAGAGTCTTTTTGCTTGGGATAGTGGCATTGCACTACCAATTCCATAGGAGCGCGCTTCATAGGAAGCTGTTGTTACAACTGAACCTTGGACATCACGACATACGACAACAGGCTTTCCTTGAAGACTGGGATCTTCTATTAGATGTGCACTAGCGAAAAAAGCATTGATATCAATATGAAAAATCACTCGTGCCGACACTATTTAGCACCTTCTTCTAAAAGATGGCTTGCAGCGTTCATAGAATCCTCATTTAAAACACCCATCATCATTATAGCTAAGTGTTCCTTACGTTTATCACTGGACATTAACTCAACTTGAGTTTTAGTTGCATCATTTGTCATGATCTTCGAAATCAAATAGTGATGTTGTGCACAAACTGCTACTGCTGGAAGATGTGTAATTGCTATAACTTGATTAGATTTTGAAATTTGGCGCATCTTTTGACCAATTTTAAAAGCAACAGTTCCACTCACTCCAGTATCAATTTCATCAAATATCAAAGTAGTGGATTCATCCATTTGAGAAAAAACTACCTTAAGAGCTAACATTAAGCGACTAAGCTCTCCCCCACTTGCAACTTGGGATAAATTAGCAACGGGCATTCCCTTGTTCATACTGATCATAAATTGAACTTTATCCGATCCTTGATTGTTATAGTCTACTGTTTCAAAGTGAATTTCAAAAACCGCATTTTCTAAACTTAAATCAGCCAACTCTTTAATAATAACTTTTTCTAATGCTTTAGCATTTTTCTTTCTTTGTAAGCTTAATGCATTAGCTTTGGATTCTAGTGAAATTAAAATGTCATCTAATTCATTTTGAAGATCAATTTTGTAGTTTTCGAAATTTTTAGCTTTTTGAATTTGTGTCTCAAGTTCCTCTTTCTTTGATAATAATTTTTCTAAACTACCATACTTGCGAATCATTTTAGTATATTGGCTCATTCGTGTGTTTAAAGCCTCATACTCATACTCATCAAATAAAAAGCCATCATTGAGTCGTGAAATTTCCAAAGTAAGATCCTCAAGTTGATAATAAATATCCTTAAATTGTGTCTCAAGTTCTTCCAAATTTGAAAACAAAGGCAAAAGACTATGTAATTTACCGATAACATCATCCTGATAACGTAAAGTAGATTCCATAGTATTTAATTCTTGTTTTTTCTTCTCAAAGTTTTCTAAGTCTTTTAATGATTTATCGATAGTTTCGTAGTCCTCAACACTTGGATTTAAAGATTCTATCTCATTTAAGATAAAACTTGCATAGCTTAAGGCCTCATCATCTAAAACAGATTCATGAAGTGCAGCGATCTCTTTTAACTTAGCTTGATATTTATTATAACAATCTTGATACTGAAGCAACAGTGTATCATCCTTGATATATGCTTGTAGCAGGTGAAGATGATTTTTTGAATTCAGTAAAGTATGAGTATCATGTTGGGAATGGATGTCAATTAAGGATGAGAGTATCCCACGAATTTCTTTTAAGCTTACTACACGACGATTGATACGGGCAATACTCCGTCCATTTCTATTCATTTCGCGTGAAAAAACAAGTAAGCCTTGCTCATCTACATCAAAACCCATTGCATCCAGTTCATTTTGAACCTTTGGATTATTTTCAACTGAAAAAACTGCCTCAACAAGACTACTATCTGCTTTAGGACCCACAACTGAAGCTGTACTTCTTTCTCCTGATACAAAGTTTAGGGCATCCACAAAAAGCGATTTACCAGCTCCTGTTTCCCCAGTAAACACATTAAAATCTCCTGATAAATCAAGATTAATTTCTTCTATTAGAATAAAATTTTTAATATATAAACTCAGTAACATAACTCACCTATTCTATAACATTTAAAATATGTTCTACATTTAAATGATATTTCATTTTTAAATCCTTGGGCTTTAGATTCAAATCTGTATGTTTCAAATTGTAATTGTACAGTTGCTTTGTTTTTAGAAGCGGCTTTAGAACCCCATATAAAGTATGATAGATATCTTCTAAATCATAAATTATTACAGGAACTTGCATTTCGTTAATCGTATCTATCAATTGCGAATCAACATGAAAGACACTTTTCGCATTCACAAGCCAATAATCTAAATGATTCACTCTAATCTTATTATAAATAGACTGGAAACTGGGTCCATAACTTATAATGACAGCTTTTGGATTTTTTGAAAATTCATACGTATCCCATGATAAATCGATTTCATCTCTATCATTTTCAAATGCCTCACTTGTTGATGGGATTCGTAGAATACTTAAATCAAAATGATCTTTATTTAATAAAGTTCTTAATATGGAGACTGCCTCATTAATGTCTTTACCCATGTAAATATTATTAGTGATTAATGCACTGTGGCCCATATCAAAAACACCTTGCTTTATCCGATTTCCACGATCATTTAAGCCTGAATCTCTTAAAATAAATAGAAGATTCTGTGCATTATTTAATTGCTCTTCAACCAATGGAATGACATGTTTAAATTGATATGAATTAACTACAAATACAACACGTTTATTTAGCATCGATAAGCCTTTCGCAAAATCGATAAAAGATTGAATTGTACCTGTGCTGACATAATAATGATCTGGAAATTTAATTGCAAATTCAGCTAAGTGCTCTTTGTTTCTAGATATATCGGCACAGACCAGAATGTCTGAGTACTCACTTAATGTTGCATCAATAGCATCTAAGTAAGACATATAGTTTTCAGGCAGTGCATCTTCAGTTTTAAAACTGGGAAGTTTAAGATTCTTTAAGGATTCAAGATTGGAATTAATATGGATTAAATGCATTCCTTTTAGATCCTTAAGGTTTTTGAAGACTCTTAATTTTTCTGCAATCCCCTCACCGCTTAAGGGACCATGATAATTAAAACCAAATTGAGAAAAAACTGAGGGCTCTACAAGAACGCCTTTAAAACCTTCTTTAACTTTTGATAAAGTTTCTAATACAGGCATTCCAACAGGGTTGGATAAAATGTGTTTTAGGTCCTTTTTAAAGTTTGTATAAGTGTTACTCATTCTCAAAGAATTAATCCACAAGTTAGCTGCAGGCTTTTCATTAAATAAAGATCCTAAGGGATCAAAGAATATAATACTCATATTAGGTTTATAGTTATTAATTTGTATTAAAGATTCGAAGCTTTTACCATAGTTCATAGAAAAATCATCTAAAAGAACCACAGTCTGTAGATTACTTTCCAGTGCAATAGCTAAGGATACACCTAAAACATCGCTAGGATGATTGGATAAATAAATATACTTCAAATTAGTTTGAAAATAGGCTTCGAGGGCTTTTTGCACATAATATTTGATTTCATTATCAATGATTAGATTTGTCTTATTGAAGTCATAACTTGCATTTAAACTTAGAATTGTTTCTAAAGTTGATAAACTTTGAACTACAGTTTCCTGACTTAGTTTAGGATCTTTGATAAACTGACGTGACAGTAAATCTACTAAATCCTGTTTTTCCTTAAAATTCATCGCGTTAAGGCTTTTGTATAAAGACATGAGCTCCTCCTTTAAGTAATGATAACTCTTACATTATTATAACATAGGACTACTAGATAATTAAATGCTTAATCTAAAGAGAGCGTTTGTTCAAACTCTTAATATAAGATTTAAAATATTCTGTTTCAAAGTTGAAGGAATCAATGATATTTAAACACTCCTGAAACAATTCATCCATTAAGGCTTGCGAAGCATCAATAGATAAGAAGCTGCTGATCGTAGCGATATCTCGCTCAACATCAGAATTTGTTGATTTTCCAATAACGTTACTATCCGATAAGACCTCTAATAAGTCATCTTGAATTTGGAATATCATCCCAAGGTTTTCTCCGAGTGTCTGGGCATCAGCAAGCCTTTTTTCCTGATTGGAAAGTAAAAGGGCCATCTCTAGAGCTGAAGAAAATAAAGCACCCGTTTTTAAAGCATAGCATTCCTTCAAATCTTCTAAGGAATCAATATCATCTTTGATATCAATTTCTTGTCCTAATATCATGCCACGAACACCCGCATTTCTTGATAATATTTCAAAGTAACGATAATCTAATTCAGCTTTTGCAAGTAAAGAAAAAGCTAGAGTCAAAAGACCATCCCCAGCAAGTATCGCAATATCTTCACCAAAAACTATATGATTTGTTGGCTTGAAACGACGCATGCTATCATTATCCAGTGCTGGAAGATCATCATGAATCAAAGAGTAAGTATGAATACATTCTAATGCTGCTGCAGCATAAAGAGCCTGATCTGAATGGACATCAAAATCTTTTAATAAATGAAACATCAGTTGTGGACGAACTCTTTTCCCTCCACCAAGAAGTGAATAGGCCATTGCTTCTGTCACTTTTGATGGTAAAAGGCTGTTCATCTCTTGTTCTAATAACTGTTCAAATTTTTCAATCATTCTTGGTCCTCTTGGTGTTTAATCACAAGTTCTTTGACACGATTCTCATAGGTTTCTAGTGTATCTTGGCACTTCTTGGATAGTTCCAACCCTTCTTCAAATAACTCAATCGCTTTATCTAATGCAATAGTATCACTTTCTAACTCCTGTGAAATCATATTTAAGCGGTTCATAGCTTGTTCAAAATCAAAATCTTTACTCATGGTTTTTTCCTTTCTTATCATGGACCGTTGCCATGATGGATCCATCTTGGATTTGAATATTTAGATTACTTCCTATTTTTATATCTTCTATTGATCGTATGACTTGATTATCATCTTTAATAATTCCATAACCACGTTTCATAATTGAAAAGGGGTTGAGTAAGTCAAATTTATGATAGAGATTATGTAGAAGCATTTGTTCTTTATTAAAGCGTTTATTGATAAGTTGAATCAATTGTGTTTTGCTTCGTTTTAATTCATATTGACTTTTTGAAAAATGTTGTTCCGATTGATTCTGTATATAATTTTGGTATTTTTCAAGTTGATGCTTATGTTGTGTTAAAAGTCTATTAACTTGAGTCTGAGAGTGGTGTCGCTTTCTTTCTATTTCAGTTTTAGTTTGACTGAAAATATTAGTATGACTTAATAATTTGGAATTTATCAAATCAAGTCGCATATAATGTCGATCTAAAAGAGTGTTTGGATTCTTAAAGCTTCGCATATTTAATAGTGACTGAAGTTCTGTCTGATGTTTTCGATAAGTTAAAACTGTACTTCTATAAAATTGGTTTTTATAATTTCGCAGACTCTCTTTAATTTCTACTTGCGATGGTGTTGCAGCAACAGCTGCTGCAGTGGGAGTAGCGGCACGATAATCACTGACATAATCTACAAGTGTTGTATCTGTTTCGTGACCTACACCACTAATTAAGGGCGTTTTTAAAGCAGAAACAACCAGGACGACTTCCAATTCGTTAAATGGCCATAAGTCTTCAATAGAGCCTCCCCCGCGCGCTAATATGAGTACATCATGTTTACCATCCGCTTCTTGTAGGTTTTTTACCAAGTCCTGTTTTGCATACTCTCCTTGAACTAAGGAGAAATAATAACTGACTTTAGCATAAGGCCATCTTTGTTGAATGGTGCGAGCCATATCGGCATGGGCAGCTGTATCTTTTCCAGTAATAATACCAATAGATTTTGGGTATAAGGGGAGTTTTTTCTTGAGTGCTTCCTCAAAATATCCTTTTTCAAATAACTCATTTTTTAATCTTTCAAACTCAATATGTAAATCACCCAAACCATCTCGTTGCATCTTTCGGACATACAGTTGAATTGTTCCCCCTGCCTCATAGACATCTAAGGAACCTACAACGACAACCTTATCTCCATTTTGTGGTTTAAATTTAACAGAAGATGTATTAGAACGAAACATAATGGCCTTGATATTTGCCTTTTCATCCTTAAGATTAAAATAAAAATGTCCACTCCTATGGGCAGTGAAATTAGAAATTTCTCCCACAACGGCGACATTTTGAAATTGTGGTTCATAGTTAACCACGGTTTTTATCATTGAAATAAACTGACTTACAGATAAAGTATCTTTTTGACTCATAGTGAATCTAAAACTCCATTAATAAGTTTATATGAATTTTCATCTGCAAACATTTTGGCTAAATTAACAGCCTCATTTACTATAATAGCTTTATCTTGAAATGCTTGTTCCAGCTCTGCCATAGCCAATAGCAAAATGGATTGCTCTAGGCGTCCTAGACGATCAAAGCGCCATCCTTTTTTAATTTTTGAATCGATTACTCTAATATAAATGGACTCACGTTCTTGAACACGATAGCAAGCATCTAAAAGTTCCTTATCTAAGGGTAACGGGTGGATGAATGTACTAATTGACGAAGAAAATTCATTATCCTCTAGTATTTCATCAATATCTTTTTGTGTCATTAAATACATGTATATAACAGACACAGCATTTTGTCTTAATTCTCTTCTGCTCATAGCGCCTCCACATTAAAAGAAGCAGTGTTTCTGCTTCTAATCAAATTTAAAACCGACAACATTGAAATTAATGACTGGATTGCGGTAATCTACCATTAATTCAAGCTGTTTAATAAGTTCTTTTTGTAGGTTATGACAAGATTTTTCAACATCTTGACCATACTGAACTCGTACTTTTAATATAATTTCAAGTACATTATTTTTAAATTCAATCGCAGGCGCGGTTTTTAAACCTCGCAGTTCGTCTAAGAAAATGTTCTTATCTTGATCAATTGCGGTTTGAATAATTTCATTAATGACGCTGGTTGAAATAGCAATTTGCCCTAAACCTTCATCTTTTGATTGAATCAATAAATAATCTTTCATTTTATCACCTAGATAAATTATAACACTAAATTTTTTAAAACTAAAGAAGATGTATCTTCTATTTTAAATTCTTACGTGCTAACTTTTCATCCTCTTTCATTTGCTCAATTAATTCCTCTACACTATCAAATTTAAGCTCATCACGAATTCTAAATACGAATTCTTGATGAATGACTTCTCCATATATTTGAGCATCAAAATCTAAAATATGTGTCTCAATTGCAACTTCTTCTTGTGTATTAATTGTGGGATTATATCCTATATTAACAATGCTCTTATATCGAATTCCTTGTACAATGGTGTAACCAGCATAAACCCCAACCTTAGGTAAAACAAATTCATCATAAATATGTAGATTAGCGGTTGGGAAACCAATTTCCCTTCCTTGCTTAGCACCATCCACAACAATTCCACTGATGCGATAGTAGCGTCCTAAAAGTTCTGCAGTTTTATCGACTTTTCCATTCAAAATGGTTTGTGTAACCTGTGTCGAGCCAATCTTGATTTTCTCATCATATTGAATGTCAATTACATGAGTTGAAAGGACATGTTGAAATTCCCTTTGAAGTAGGTGAACATCACCCTTCCCTTTTGAACCAAACTTAAAGTCATCACCCACCACAAGGTCATTGATTCCTAAGCCCATTAAAACCTTGTAGACAAAATCTTCAGGTGACAAACTTGAAAAGTTTTGATCAAACTTTAAGATTACAACTTCATCAAAACCCATCTCCTCTAATAATTCCAATTTGCGTTTGAGGGGTGTGATATGTTTTACACTTGATTTTTTATGAATCACTGACCATGGATCGGGATTAAAGGTAATTAACATACTAGTCAAGTGCTTTTCTTTTGCAAGTTTCATTGTTTCGTTGATTAAGGCTTGATGACCTAAGTGTAAACCATCAAAAAAACCAATACATGCAACGGATCTGTCTTTTCTAAGACCAATTTGACCAATTGAATTTACTACAGTTCTTTTCATTACCATAAACCTCTTTTGCTTTTAAAAATATTACTCTCTTCTCTTTCATAGACTGCGAAGTATTCACCGGTATCAACTAAAACTAAGTCATCTTCTACATCTAATTGAATTCTTTGACCCCATGAAACTTGTTGGGCCAAAGCTTTATCTTCAATGCGTTTTAAGGCAATGACATCTTTTGTAGGAATTGGATCCAATTCTTCAGGTAAATAATCCAAATCCAAGGCATCACTTAAAGTAAAGCGACCGATGGAGCTTCTTTCAAGCGCACTCATAGTTCCAATTTCCCCGATATATTCTGCAATATCCTCGCATAAAGTACGCATGTAAGTTCCATTTGATACATGTGCTTTAATTGTAAAAGTATCGTCATTGAAATTGATGAGCTCAATATCATACACTTCAATATCAGTATACTGGGTATCCACAGGGATTTTTTCTCGATGGTACTCTAGTAATTTTTTACCATTTATTTTCTTGGCAGATACCATGGGTACCCGTTGTTTTTGTCTTTTAGTGAAAAACTCAAGCGCTTCCTTTAATTTGTGACTCTCAATCACCCTAGGAGTTTGTTTTTGTATGGTTTCACCCCAGATATCTCCGGTATCCGTTTTTAAACCCAGTTGACATGTGGCAGTATATACTTTATCATTGGCTTCCATGAAATTTAGAGCCTTGGTGGCCTTATTAATTGCCACCATTAAAAGGCCGGTTGCATTAGGGTCTAAAGTACCACTATGTCCAAGCTTTACTTGATATTTTCGTTTTAGTATACGCAGGACATCAAAGGATGTCATATTTTGTTTTTTGTTGATGAAAATTATTCCATCCATCATTCTCACTCTTTCAATGAAAGCTTCAAAAAGAGAATTCAGTATGAATTCTCTTTAAACATTAAGCTTCTTCTTTTATTTTACTTAAAATTTGGTCGATTTTTGATCCCCGTTCGCTAGACTCATCTAACTTAATATGAATTTCTGGAACGCGTCGTGTTGTAATAGACTTACTTACAACAGTACGTAATAGTCCTTTTGATCTTTGAAGTACTTCTAAGCCTTTAACTTTATCCTCATCGTTTAGAAAACTCACAAATACATTAGCATGCGATAAATCATCACTGACTTCTACATCAGTAACGTTCACAAATTTTAATGCGGGGTCATTAAGTTCTGTGGTAATTGTTTTTGCAACTTGTCTTTTAATGATTGATTCGATTCTTTCTTTTCTAACGCTCATAAGATTAATCCTCCTGTTCGACTTCTTCTTCTCCATGCGATTCAATAATATCGCCTTCTTTAATATCATTATAGTTTGCGATTGTGATTCCACATTCAAATCCTTGGTTTACTGTTTTTGCATCATTTTGGAATCGTTTCAAGGATGACATTTTTCCTTCATAAATAACAACACCATCACGAATTAATCGGATATCACTGCCAGAAACCATCTTGCCATCTGTAACCATACATCCTGCAATTGTACCAATCTTAGATACTTTATAGGTTTGACGCACTTCAGCTTGTCCAAAGATTACTTCTTTGAAGACTGGTGCCATCATACCTTTCATTGCAGATTCTAATGCTTCAATAGCGTGATAAATAACACTATAGAGGCGAATATCTACTTTTTTCTCTTCAGCTAAGTTACGTACTGCAGCTGTAGGTCGAATGTTGAAACCTACGATGATTGCATTGGATGCACTTGCAAGTAACACATCACTTTCAGTAATTGTACCTGCTGTGGATCGAATAACATTAATTCGTATCTCATCAGAGGTGAGTCTTTCTAAACTGGCTTTTAAGGCTTCTGCAGATCCCTGTACATCGGTTTTGATAACAAGATTAATATCTTGCATATTTCCTTCAGCAATTTGTTTTGAGAGATCTTCCAAGTTTAATGCACTGGATGTAGAACGTTCTTGTTCTACTCGAGCAATATTTCGTTTATCAGCCATCACTCTGGCTTCTTTATCACTGGTATAGGCTCTAAATGGATCTCCAGCAGTTGGAACATCTTGTAATCCAATGACTTCAACTGGCATGGATGGTCCTGCACTTTCAAGTTCAACACCATTACTATCAGTCATACGACGGATTCGACCATAAGTGGTACCCACAACAACAGGATCCCCTGTTTTTAAGGTTCCATTTTGTACTAGAAGTGTTGCAACAGGTCCACGTCCCTTATCAAGTTTTGCTTCAATTACGGATCCAACAGCTTCACGATTTGGATTTGCTTTTAGTTCCTCAAGTTCAGCTGCTAAAATAATAGTGTCGATCAACTCTTCAATACCTTCACCTGTTTTTGCAGATATTTTTACAAAAACAGTATCTCCACCCCATTCTTCAGGCATAACATTTAAGTCTGCTAGTTCTGAATAAATGCGATCAAAGTTTGCACCTTGGCGATCAATTTTATTAATAGCAATAATTAAAGGCACTTTCGCTGCTTTGGCATGGTCAATAGCTTCACGTGTTTGTGGCATCACACCATCATCTGCTGCAACAACAACAATAACAATATCTGTAACACTAGCACCACGAGCACGCATGGCTGTAAAAGCCTCATGCCCTGGGGTATCTAGGAAAGTTAATCGTTTGCCTCTACGTTTAATTTGGTAGGCACCAATATGTTGTGTAATCCCACCTGCTTCACCATCCGCAACATCTGTTTTACGGATTGTATCCAGCGTGGTTGTTTTACCATGGTCAACATGTCCCATAATTGTAATGATAGGTGGACGACTTTCTAAGTCTTCTTCTTTATCTTCAACTTCATCAACAAGTGTTAACTCATCTACAGGTTCAACACGTTCTGCTTCAACATCATATTCCATGCAAATAAGTTCGACTGTATCATTATCAAGGGATGTATTGATATTCACAACCGTTCCCATCATAAATAAAAGTTTAATAATATCACTTGGAATTTTATGTAGTTTGTCCGCTAAATCTTTTACGGAGATTCCATCCGTATACTCAATATGAGTCACCTTTACGACGGCCTTTTGCGGTCTTGGCGCTTGGGTGTTTCTATTTCTGTTTCTATTTTTGTTATTTCTTCTACTCACTTATACCCTCACCTCTTATCTGTTAAGTAAGATTTTATTAATTGACTGAATCCTGGGTCTTTAATACCAAGTGCGACTCGGTTAAATTTTCCAATGGATGCAGAAATTTCCTCTTTAGTTAGGATCATCAGGACAGGAATGTCCCTATATCCACATAGTTTTTGGAGGTCTTCCTGAGTTCTTGCGGATGCGTTGTTGCCAATAAAGACTAAATCTACTTTATTCTTCTTAATGGCATCATTAAGTTCATCGCCCGTTACGATCTTTCCAGCACGCATTGCTAAACCCAAGGTATTGGCAATTTTATTTTTCATGAACTAAATTTAAAAGTGTTTCATACACGGAATCGGGAACCTGTGTCTTTAAGGATCGGTTAAGAGCGCCTGTTTTTTTTGCTTTCAAAATAACTTCTTCGCTTAAAAACAAGTAAGCTCCTCTACCATTTAAACGTCCTGTTAGATCCACTTCTACAGAGTCTTCAGGTGTTAATACAATGCGAATTAAATCCTTTTTAGGATGCTTTTCCTGTGTAACAACACACTTTCTCATCGGAATTTTACGCGTCATTGTATCATCCTCCTAGTCTTCGTCGTAATAACTATCGTACTCGTCAAAGTCAATATCTTCATCATACCATTCACTATCATAACCTTGTGTAATG
This sequence comes from uncultured Erysipelothrix sp., assembly GCA_964653415.1. GTDB lineage: Bacteria > Bacillota_I > Bacilli_A > Erysipelotrichales > Erysipelotrichaceae > Erysipelothrix. The sequence goes on from CAZZFJ010000002.1 coordinate 61,055, forward strand.
GCTTCAATTTCTTCAAGTTGTTCATCTGTATACTCTGGAACAATTTCATATTCCATTTCTTCAAGCAACTCTGCAGTATTGACAATTTCTTCTTCACGATCGAAACGACGTTTGCGTCTTCTATACGCTTGTTCATCTTCTTTTCGACTTGCATCCGCAATTTCTTCAAATTTAGATACAAACTCTTCATTTCTTGGTTTCAGTAGTGGACGTTTACGTTTTGTAGCAAGCTCTTCAACTGGTTTTGAATCAGTTGGAGTTTCTTCTACTTTTTCAACTTTTACTTCAACTTCAGGCGCTACTTCAACTTCAGGTGCAACTTCAAGCTCTTCTTCAACTTCAGGTGTGATTTCAACCTCAGGTTCAATAAGAGTTTCAGATACAAGTTCATCAGTAAGCTCAACAATAGGCTCATCACCCTCAGGTTTTACTGCAACCACGGGTTCAATAACAGCCTTTGGTTTCAACCGTTCGGCCAATAATTTAGCTTCATAACTTGCCATCAATGCCATGTAGTCTAGGTTTTCTGAAACGGCTTCAGATACTGATTTGATATCAATTCTTTCTTTTGTTAGTCGAACAGCTAAACGGGCATTTTTTCCTCGTTTACCAATTGCTAATGAAAGTTGATCATCTTCCACAACAACAACCAATCCTTTATTAATAGGATTTTCAAATACTGCAACTACTTCTGCAGGGCTCAATGCATTTTTAACCAGTTCAATCATATTGTCACTCCATTCGAAGATGTCAATATTTTCACCGCTTAGTTCATTTTTAACTGCAAGAATTCTAGATCCTTGATGACCAATAAAGGCACCAATAGGATCAATATCTGGATCGTTAGAGAAGACTGCAACTTTAGTGCGATCCCCTGCTTCACGGGCCATTGCTTTAATTTCCACAAGATTTTCTTTAAACTCAGGTACTTCAATTTCAAACAAACGACGTACTAACATATCTGTTGCTCGTGAAACTAAAATTTGCGCTCCACGAGATTCTTTATTTACTTCTGTGACAACCACTTTAATGTTTTGTCCTTCAGTGTAAAACTCATTGGGCATCTGCGCAGCACGGGGCATAATTGCCAATGCTTTTCCTAAATCAAGTACAATATATTTTTCTTCTACAGTTTCAATTTGAGCCGTAATCATTTCATTGAGTAAACGGTAATACTCGTTATATACTTGTAGTTTTTCAGCTTCACGAATTTTTTGCTTGATAACGTTCTTGGCTAAGGTAACTGCCGCGCGTCCAAGATTTTTTACATCTTTCTCTACACGGTAGAAATCTCCAACCTCTAAACCTTTAGCGTCAATCTCATCTAAAGATACTTCAAGTTCATCATCATTCACAACATCAACCACTTCAAATTTGTGGAAAAGGCGAATGAGTCCTGAATCGTTGTCGATATCAACATCAACTAAGGCATCGGGTACTCCGATTTCACGACGATAAGCCTTAACAAGAGATTCCTCTAAAGCTTCTGCTACAAATTCTTTTGTAAGATTTCGTTCACTTTCTAGTTGATTAAACGCTTTAACAATATCATCTAATTTCATAATTACTCCTTAAATTTTAACTGCGGTTCGAAGCAGTTCAATATTTTCCCTTTCTACATCTACTGTTTTGTAAGTGTGTTTAAATCTATATTTAATCGTAATAGAAGTATCATGGACTGCACTCAATTCACCACTGACTTGATCCATACCCTGTTTAGGGTCTTTAAACTTAACAAATACATATTGGTTTAAAACTGACTCATAGTCTTGGGGTTGAATCATGCGTTCAGCACCTTGCGAACTGACATCCAAACCTATTTCATAATCAATAGCTTCTGCAAGGACCTGTGCTACCTTGGCACTGGTTTCAAGATCGATTGCTTCTGTACGATCTTTGTAAGCAATGATGATTTCCAATAGATCATTACTAATTTTTTTGACCTGGATAATTTCTATATCCAAAGCGTCCACTAAGGGTGTAAATACCTTAATATATGACTCCATAATACCTCCTGAACGTAAAGCAAGGAGTGGCGATCACCACTCCTTGTTTCCATCTGTCTTTATTATACAATGCTTATATATTTATTGCAACTCTTTAGAAAAGGGATAGTTGGTTGGTTTCGTTAAGGTCTTTGGTAATTCCTAAATCATCCATCCGCTTCACCAAAGTACTACTTAGAGCAGTCCTGGAAATAAGATCTTGTTTTGAAATAAATTCTCTTTCGGTTCTTGCTTCAATAATTGAGTTTGCAACGTTATCGCCTAATCCATCAATCACGTTAAAAGGTGGAATGATGGCTTTAGGGTTTTTGGGATCAATGATAAATTCAGTCGCATGGGATTGATATAAATCAATGGGTGATACACTATACCCTCTCAAATACATCTCCAAGCTCACTTCAAGACTATCAATTAAGTTACGTTCTTTAGTTGTCACATCTTTCGCTAAATCATAATTACTGAGTCGACTTCGAATATTTTGAAGTCGCGCTTGAATAGCTTCAATACCTTGTGTGGTAGTTTCAACCTCATAAGCAGTGACTCTCAATGTAAAGTAAACAGCATAATAAGCAATGGGTCTGTGGACTTTAAACCAAGCCACTCGAACGGCCATCATAACATAAGCAACCGCATGGGCTTTTGGAAACATATACTTAATTTTACGACAGGAATCAATGTACCATGTGGGGATGTTGTTGGCTTGCATAGCTTCGACCCACTCCGATGTCAAGCCACGACCACGACGTACTGATTCCATAATGTCAAAGGCCATCTTAGGTTTAAGACCATGAAGCATTAAGTAAACCATGATATCATCACGACAACCAATAACATCTCTTAAGGTTAAGCCATTTTCAATTAATGTTTCTGCATTATTATTCCAAACATCGGTTCCATGAGAAAGACCTGAAATACGAACTAAATCTGAAAAGGTCTTGGGTTTAGTAGCTTCTAACATTTTTCGTACAAAAGGTGTTCCAAACTCTGGAATCCCCATAGCCCCTGTTTTCTCTTTATAATATCGCGTATCTACAGCTAAAGCATCCGGACTTGAAAATATAGAGATCGTTTCTTCATCAGTTATGGGTACCGTATTAATATCAATACCTGAAAGCTTTTCTAACATACGCATGGCCGTTGGATCCACATGGCCTAAGATATCTAATTTTAAAACATTACTTTCAATATCATGGTACTCAAAGTGAGTAGTGAGCCACTTTGAATTTTTATTGTTGGCGGGATATTGATAGGGTGTGAAATCATGAACATCCATCTCACTTGGGATTACGATGATTCCACCGGGATGTTGCCCTGTGGTCCTTTTTACTCCCGAAGCTTTTGATGCAAGGTAAGTTAACCAAGCACGATTACCAGAGTTTTGATTGGTTTCTTCATGGTAACCCAATACATAACCAAATGCAGTCTTTTCTGCAACTGTACTGATAGTACCGGCACGGTAAACAGATTTTTCGCCAAAAATCTCCTTAGTATAACTATGAGCAACCTCTTGGTAGACACTACTGAAGTTTAAATCGATATCAGGAACCTTATCTCCTTCAAAGCCTAAGAAGGTTTCAAAGGGGATGTCCTGCCCTTCACGAATGAGTGGAGTATGGCAGTTTGGACACATTTTCTCTGGCAAATCATAACCAGAACTATATTCTCCCTCAAGGAAAAACTGGTTAAAATGACATGTTTTACAGACATAGTGTGGTGCTAAGGGGTTTACTTCTGTAATTTCAGATAGAGTTGCGACTAAACTGGAACCCACTGATCCACGCGAACCCACAAGATATCCATCATCAAGCGATTTTTTTACAAGTAAATGGGAAATATAGTAAATAACACCAAAACCATGGCCTAAGATAGAATTGAGCTCAAATTCAATGCGTTCTTCAACTATTTTTGGTAAAGGATTTCCATATAGTTTGTATGCATTGGTGAATACAAGGTCTTTAAGCAGTTGATCTGAGTTATCAAGACTGGGAGTATATAATTTCTCTTTAACAGGTGTTACATCATCTATAGAATCAAGCAGAGCTTGCGTATTAGTAACTACATATTGGTAGCGTTGTTTTTCATCTAAGTAATCAAACTCCTGAAGCATTTCCTCAGTAGTTCTAAAATGTTGATCAGGAGCACTGGTATTGGCTCGCTTATTAGCATCATAAAGATATAGTGGATGACGTGTCCCCCCAATCCCTTGGGCATGAATATAAATATCACGAATTACTTTTTCATTTGGGTGATTGTAATGGGCATTTCCACTAGCAATAATAATTTTATTATGTTTCTTCGCACTGGATATGATTCTTAAAATAACGCGCTGGATTTCTTCTTTAGAATGTAAAGCGCCCCTACTTATTAAGGACTCATAGATCGTCATAGGCATGATTTCAATAAAATCATAAAACTGAATGGCTTCATCCAACATCGCTTCACTTTTATTCATTGCGATTTCAAATATATCTGATTGAGTACAGCCAGCTCCAATTAAGAGGTCATCTCTTCTTTTTTCAATTTCTTCTTTTATGATACGGGGTTCTGCTACAACTTCATTGGTTTTAGTAGCAGTGCCTGATGCAGAAAGATAGCTTGTATAGGAGAGTGAGATCAGCTCATAAAGTGATTTTAAACCTTTTTGATTTTTGGCGATGACAGTCATATGAGTTTTTCTATTTTGCACAAAGCCATCATTGGATAAATTCATTAACTCATCCACTGTCTCAAGTGATAAGATTTCATCCATGCGTTTCATATGGAAAAAAACAGCTGCCAAAATCTCGGCATCATAATCTGCACGGTGAGCGACCCCATCATCGTAATTAATTTTCAAAGCACGAGCAATACCACCCAAACGGTAGGAACGACGATTCTTAAAAAGTGCACGAGACAAATTTAAGGTGTCAATAACTGTATTGTCTAACGGTTTTCGGTCCATGCGTCTTAAGATTTCATTCATAAAATCTACGTCAAAGCTGGCATTATGTGCAACTAAAATACTATCTCCAATAAAATCAAGTATGGGATCAATCGCATCGTCAATAGAAGGTGCATTTTTCACATCTAAGTCACTAATATTAGTTAGGTTCTCAATAAACTTAGGAATGGATACAGGTGGTTTGATGAAAGTTTGATATGAGGCCACGGTTTGACCGTTTTCAATTTTAACTGCACCAAACTCTATTATATGATCATAAAATGCTGATAAACCTGTTGTCTCAATATCGAAGACGATATAGCTTGCTTCTTGGATATTTTGACCCTTAGGATGTTGAACAATTTGAAGCACCCTATCTGCAACATTCATTTCCACTCCATAAGCTAACTTAAAGTTTTGTTCTGGGTTTTCTTTGCGCAGTTTCTTTAAAGCGGAATATGCTTTGGGATAGGTTTGAACACTACCATGATCCGTGATAACGATGCCTGGATGTTGCCATTGAAATGCTTGCTTAATATAATCAGTAACATCACTTACTCCATCCATCTCACTCAATTTACTGTGTAGATGAAATTCGACACGCTTTTCTAATGCATGATCAAAACGTTGAAATAAGGGTTCTATTTCTTCATAACGACGATACTTCAAGTAGTAACCTTCAAAGAAATTTCTGCTTTCAAATAGATAATCACCATAAAAACGTACGAAACTCCCCTTTTTTAGGAAGTCTGATTTCTCAGCCTTTTTGGAACTATAACTTTGACGAATCACAATTGCAGATTGACCATCATGTAAATAGTAAGTAACTGCATAGCCCGTACCATTTCGAAATTCGCGGACATCAACATCAAAGATTTCTCCTGAAACACTGATATTAAACGCTTCTTCCTGCAATTTACCCAAAGGGATTTCCTGATACTCAGAGTAGGAAACTCTCCCTTTGTTGCTTACAGTGTGATTATGAATTGAGGAATCAAGTTTCTTTTGGACAGGCATCTCAACGACCTCAGCTTCAGGTAGTGTTGCTTCAGCTATAATTTCTGAGACAACTTTTCTTTTAATTCCTACTTGATTAAATTTATTTTGCAGTTTTAAAATATCATTTTCTCTTAAGAGTGAACTCTGTTCATCATGACAGAATATAACTAAAGCATCTTCACGATCTCCAAGTTGGGTTCTTAGTAAGCTTGGAAGACTGCTATTATCTACGAAGTAATCAAAATACTTTAAGATATTGGAATAGTCTAAGCCATTATGTTCGCTTTGGACATTTAGTTGGACCGATACTTTAAGATGCAATTTTAAGCGATGTAAAAAGTGGGCATAGACATCAAAAGGGAGCGTATTTTTAACTTTAATGCATAGGTTCAAGACCTCATTATTTTTATGGAAAGTGGCTTCAACTATTTCTGATTGGTCAAAGTGTGGTAGATAGGCTTCTTTTAAATTCAGTTTTTTTAAGATTGTTTTCAATTCTTCCTCCTACTTCACTAATTTTTCAAAGGCATTTTTAGCGGCCTGTTGTTCTGCACGTTTTTTTGATGTTCCAGTCCCTATACCAAAAATGAGACCATCAAGTTTGACTGCTACTTCAAATTCAGGGGCATTGGAAGGACCTTTCACGTCAATCACTTCATAGGATACGGATTCCCTACGATCAGATTGAGCATATTCTTGAAGTTTCGTTTTGTAGTCTGTGATAGTGTTGATATCAATTTGAGATAAGTCTTTTGAAATAACTTGATCCAAAACTTTACGGGCACTTTCTAACCCAGAATCCAAATAAATAGCTCCTACAAAAGCCTCGAAAAGGTCTGCGTTATTGGAATCTCGTAATCTTCCGCCACTCATTTCTTCGCCTGTTCCTAACATTAGATAATCATTTAAGTGGAGTTTACGAGAATAATCAACCAAAGCTTCTTCTCTAACCAAGCGTGCACGATATAAAGTCATCTCACCTTCGGTTAACTCGCTTTCCTGAGTATACAACATTTCAGATACCAAAATCTGTAACACAGCATCGCCCATAAACTCTAAACGTTCATTATCCGCACTAAAAGTATCATGCTCATTAGCATACGATGCATGTACAAAGGCATTTAATATTAGCTTTTTATTCTTAACTTTTACTCCTAAATTGTCCAAGAGTTCCCATAATGTCATTTTTATCACCTATCTCTAATTATACACGATTTAATCAACTTGAGTACTCTTGACAATACGATAAAAATCGGCGTTATCTAAATTATTTGCGATTTCAATTGCATCCAATTTTGCTTGTTTTAAAATTTTCTCATCTTCTTCAAGGTTGGAGAAAATAAAGTTTGGTAAACCACTTTGTCGTTCACCCAATAAATCACCCATACCACGTGTTTTTAAATCCAGTAATGAAAGTTTAAAACCATCTTGAGTTTCCGTAAATAAATTCAGTCTTTGAACAACTTCTTCATTTTCCATTGAGCTTAGCACAAAACATAAACCCGCCTTATCAGCACGTCCAACCCGACCCCTTAGTTGATGTAGAGTGGATAAACCAAACATCTCAGCGTTGTAAATAACGATAGTATTGGCATTGGGTACATCAATCCCTACCTCAATAATAGTCGTACTAACAAGAATATCAATTTTCTGATTATAAAAATCAAGCATGACTTTTTCCTTATCTTCAGGACTCATTTTCCCATGTATATAGGCCAAATTAAAGTCATGAAAAGGTTCTTTTAAAGATTCATAGATATCTAATACATTGCGCGTTTTAAGTCTTTTAGATTCTTCAATGGAAGGACATACGACATAAATTTGCTCTTTTTGAGCTAACTTATCTTTCAAGGTATCTAAAATTGAACGTAAAGAATTCTCTTTAATAAAAAACGTTTGGGTCTTTTTGCGATGCTTTGGATAAGATGCTATTGTTGAAACTTGGAGATCAAAGTAAATGCTACTGGCAAGTGATCGTGGAATGGGCGTTGCCGACAACATTAAAACATCGACATTCTGTCCCTTATCAATCATGCTTTGGCGCTGAGATACACCAAATCGATGCTGTTCATCGATAATCACATAACCTAAATTATGGAAGCAAACCCGATCTTGAAACATTGCATGGGTACCTAATACAAAATCAATTGAACCATCCGCTATTTTATCAAGCGCATTATTTGAGAGTTCTGTACTGCCCGATAAGACTGCGAAACGAACTTCAGGAAAAAGCTTTTTTAAAGTTTCAACATGCTGATTTAATAGAATCTCTGTAGGAACCATAAATGCTACTTGATAGCCATTGTCTATAACGGACATAGCCGATAACATCGCAACAATGGTCTTCCCACTACCAACATCACCTTGAAGTAAGCGATACATTTTCTGACTGCTAGTAAGATCCTGATTGATATCTTCTAAACTAATTATTTGATCAGCAGTGAGTGAGTATGGTAATTTTTGAATCCGGGTTTTCAAGAGATTTTTGTCTATATATTTTGATATCCCATTTCTGGTATCATAGGCGTTGAGTGCATTATGCAATTGAAAGCGTAATAATTCTTCATATTTTAGAGTTCTTTGGGCAGCTAAAAGATGTTTCATACTTTTGGGTTTATGTATTTGATTCAATGCATCTTCACGCGACATTAAACGGTATCTTGAAATAAAACTTTCAGGTACTTGATTTTCAATCGTATTTTCTTTAAGAATTTTGACCATAAGTCGGCGAATCTCATACTGCTTAATACTGTTTTTTAAGGGATATATTGGAAAAATACCTACTTGTGTTATTAGTTCTTGATTGGTAATACTCCTTGCAACTACATCGTTGTTTTCCTGAACATGACCTACAATAACTAGGTTTTCTTGATAATCCTTTACTTTTAGATATGCGCGATTAAAAATTTTTATATTAACGATATTTTGATGATATAAAACCTGAAAAAAAGTTTGAGAACGATTAGCGTAACGATAAACTTTAAAATCTGATATTAAATCAGCTTTAAAAATAACCAGCTCCCCCACTACCCATTCACTTTGTGGCTTTGGAAAAAGGCTCTCATAGCGATTGGGTACAAGATTCAAAAAATCTATGGGATCTTGATAAGCATAGCTATCAAGAATTGCTTGTTGTTTTTGAGTTAGCTTCATGGTGAATCTCCTATTTTAAAAAAAAGGCAAATGATTGCCCTTTTTAGTATTTTATTCAGCACCTAAGATGTAAGAGTACACTGGTTGATTACCACGGTGAATCTCTACTTCTACATCATAGTTGTCTTCGATGAAACTTTCCACTTGGTGCATTTCATCATCATCAACATCTTCTCCTACTAAAACAGTGACAATTTCTTTATCGTCTGTAATTAAGGTCTCAAGTACCTTTTCTAAAACGACTTGTCGACTGGGATTGGAAACAACAATGTCTTTTTCAACAATTCCCATGAAATCATCTTTTTTAATTTCAACAGAATCAAAAACAGTATCTTTGATTGCATAGGTTATTTCTGCAGTAGTTGTTGATTGGATTGCTTCAAGCATCTCCTCAATATTTTCTTCTACATCAGCATCAGGATTAAACATAATACATGCAGCTAAACCTTGTGGAATGGATTTTGATGCAATGACATGAATATCACGATCTTCTAGTATATCTTTAGCTTGGTTAGCCGCTAAGATGATATTAGAGTTATTTGGTAAGATGAAGATATGATCGGCATCAATATCTTTGATAATACCAATAAAGTCTTCAGTAGATGGGTTCATTGTCTGACCACCACTGATGATATATTCAGCACGTAACTCATTGAAAAGTCCCACAATTCCATCACCTGCAACTACAGATACAATTGCGTATTTTTCATGTGGTTTTTTTGCTTTATTCTTAATAGCATGTTTAGCATCACCTTCCATAATGGAATGGTGTTGTTCACTCATGTTTTCAATTTTAAGTTTCAAAAATTCGCCATACTTTTGGCCTAAATTTAAAGCATTTCCTGGGGTTAAGGTATGAACATGAACTTTGACTAGATCTTCATCCGTAACAACCACTATGGAATCTCCAAGCTTTTCAAGCTCGCGCTTAAACATCAGTTCATTGTAAGATTTTGATTTTTCATCTAGTTGAATGATAAATTCTGTACAATAGCCAAACTCATCATGGTCCATATCGGCAGCTGATACATGTTCTTGTTCTGATACTTCTAAAGCCTCAATACTTTCGCCTTTAACAGCTTTTAAAAACCCTTCAAGAACTGCTAAATAACCAGCTCCTCCACTATCCACAACACCCACTTCTTTTAAAACTGGTAAAAGTTCCGGTGTATAAGCTAAGGATTCATGGGCTTTTTCGACAAGGTATGCTAGATAAGCTTCACAATCAGCTTCTGGATTAAGATGCATCCAGTCATCAGCATATTGTGCACTTTCTCGCAAGACCGTTAAAATAGTGCCCTCAACAGGACGCATAACTGCTTTATAGGCTGTTTGTGTGGCGTTTTGAAATGCGCTAGCTAAATCTTTTGCATTTAATGCTTCTTTTTCTTCTACAGACTGCGCAAAGCCTCTAAAGATTTGTGACAGGATTACTCCGGAGTTACCTCGAGCTCCCATTAAAAGACCTCTAGAAAGCTTTTTGGATATTTCACCAACATGGCTTGATCCTAAATCAAAGGCTTCTTTAATACCATTTGTGAATGTTAGATTCATATTAGTTCCAGTATCTCCATCGGGTACTGGAAAAACATTTAAGGCGTTGATTTCGTGGTGTTGGTTAGCTAAGTTATTGGCGCCATTTTCTAACATTTTTAAAAACATCTCACCATTAATTATTTCCATTTTACTTAACCACCTTTATACCTTGAACGAAAACGTTCACCTGAGCTACATCTTTTTGTAATGTTTTTTCCATCATATATTTTACATTTTTCTGCACTTCTAAAACGACCTCATAAATTTTTACATTATAACTCACTATAATATAGAGATCGAGTATAAGGCCTTTTTCTGTTTCATTTACAAAAACGCCTTTACTGAAGTTTTCTCCTTTTAATAATTCAGCCCAACCATCTTTGAAGATTTGTTGTGATGCTAAACCGACAACCCCGTAGGACTCACTCACAATACCACCTGCAAGCATTGCAAGAGCATCATTAGAGACTTTTATGCTTCCATACATATTTTTTTTCTCAATTGTCATAAGAATTCCTCCTGTTTTTATTTTCTCATATTTTAATTTATATATCTACTTCTTTAATTACAGGGTTTCGCTACCGCACTTTGATTTTCATCTGTGTGTTGATAGTCTAACAAGTAAATACAACGATTGTCTTTTTTGTTTCCACTTTGAATTCCCGAAACAATATCAGGATAATAGTCCATCATAGAAATACTTTTAACATTAGTAAAGACAAAATATCCATGATTCATAGTGAATTTAAAGTACAAGTCCTCAAGGGGTTCATCGATCCGTTCTATCTCAGAAATACTGTTACGAGTTGATGAATCAATTGCTTCCAGTTTTTGAGCGAATAAAGGATTCTCTTTGAGTGTATCCTCATCTATATTAATCAAAAGTGGTACAGCGTCAATCAAACTTTTTTCTGAACTTACGATACTATTATCCGCTAATAAATATTGTGGTTTATCGCTTGGAAGCTGTGCAACCACGGGATATTCTTCGACAGTCAAATTAATCTGTCCTTTTGTATAATACAACTTTAAGGTTTGCTTTGCAACACCAGGTACATTATCCTTGAGACTTAAGCTTTTAAAGAAAGTAGTGAGAAGACGATCCCCCTCTTTAATTTTAAGTGGTTCAAGAAGAACTTCATCCGATAGAACTTGATTGCCACTAACTTTAATCAAACGTACTCTAGAATACTTGGATTGATCAAAGTAATAGACAGAAAGTGCGACAAGAACAATGATTGTTAACCTAAAAACTATTTTGAATAGACGTGATATTTTAGCTTTGCGTCTATTTCTCTTCTCAAGTTTTTTTCTAAGTTTCTCTTTTTTGACAATGGTATTCACAGAGGGTTCTTGTTCAACAATCCGCTTACTTCGCCTGTTCATTAAAGACAACCTCTTTTATTTTAGCATAGATATGATCATTTACCTTAGGTGTATCAAATGCAGAAACATTTTTTGATAAAGCATCCATTCGTGCTTCATCATGTAGAATCGAGTCTATGATATTTTTAAAGCTTTCAGGATTCAAATCTTTTTCTTCAAAGAGAATAGTGGCATTCTTATCATAAAGGGCCTTGGCATTATAATATTGGTGATTATTTGCTACAAAAGGGCTTGGAATCAAAATTGAGGGTAAGCCAAATGCTGCAATTTCCGTTATCGTAGAAGCTCCTGCCCTAGCAACTATTAATTTGAGATAGGGTAAAAGCTTACCTTGATCAACAAAGCCTTGAATAAAGACATTCTTAGGTATGGGGCCAATATTATCCATAAAGGCTTCCAGTTCCATTGGACCCGTAACAAAAATCAACTCATAGTCGATATCTTCAAACAAAGAAATATTATGCTTAAACAAATTATTTAAGCTATCTGAACCTTGTGAGCCCATAACAACAAGCACTTGCTTTTTGTCTGGGTCTAAACCGATTCTATTGAACTCACTTGGATCAATTTCTACATTTTGTGCTAAAGAAGCACGTGGATTTCCATAAAGATAAGCATTGGGTTCGCCCTTAAAGGCATCTTCATAGCAGGTAAATATAGCCTGGGCATAACGAGATACCCACTTATTAGCTTTTCCAACAAATGCGTTTTGCTCATGAAGTGCAATTTTAATATTTAAACTTTTCGCAGCTAGTACCACAGGTAGTGTGACATAGCCACCAAAAGCAAACACAATATCAGGTTTTTCTTCTTTTAAATATTTTCTAGATTTTAAAATTGCTTTCATTTGGCTCAGGATAGCTAATATTTTATCAAAAAAGCTTCCTTGAAGACCATCATTTCGAATGGGAAGAAACTTATATCCAAGTTGAGGAATAATTCTAGCTTCCATACGATGCTCATTGCCAATAAAGAAAACTTCTGCTAAATCATTTTCTAACAGATATTCAGTAAAGGTTAGTGCAGGGTAAATATGTCCCCCACTACCACCAGTAACAATACATACTTTCATAATAAACTCCTCATCTATGATTCATCTAATGAAATGTTTAAATGCTTATAAGCCTTCGCTGTTACAACACGACCTCGCGCTGTACGATTAATAAAGCCAATTTGCAGTAGATAAGGTTCATATACATCCTCTAATGTCATCACTTCCTCAGAGATACTGGAGGCGATTGCCTCAATCCCTACAGGACCCCCTTGGTACCTATCAATAATTCCTAGCAAGTAGCGAATATCGACATCATCCAGACCTAAATGGTCAACTTTTAATTTATCTAAAGCAAATTCTGCAATCTCTTGGTTAATTAAATTATCATTCATAACCGCAGCAAAATCTCTTACCCGTCTAAAAAGACGATTTGCAATGCGCGGTGTTCCTCGAGAACGGCGTGCAATTTCCACCACTGCTAAAGGATCAATTTCGGTATCTAATACCTTGGAAGTTCTTTTAACAATAGATTGCACTTCTTCATTGGTATAAAATTCTAATTTCGAAACGATTCCAAACCTATCCCGTAAAGGCGCCGAAAGATCACCAGCACGTGTCGTTGCTCCTACTAAGGTAAATGGGGGTAATTCTAAACGAATACTGCGTGATGATTCATCTTTTCCAACAATTAAATCGAGTTCGAAATCTTCCATTGCAGAATATAAAATTTCTTCTACAGAGCGAGGAAGACGGTGAATTTCATCAATAAATAGAACATCACCCGGCTCCAAAGAGGTTAACAAAGCCGCAAGGTCACCACTACGTTCAATTGAAGGACCTGAGGTAATTTTAATTTGAGTTCCCATCTCTTGAGCAATAATAAAGGCCAAAGTGGTTTTACCCAGTCCTGGTGGACCATAAAATAAAAGATGATCCAAGGACTCATTTCGAGTTTTTGCGGCTTGAATGAAGACTCTTAAATTGTGTTTAAGATCTTCCTGTCCGATGTACTCATCTAAAGTTTCAGGTCTTAAAGACATCTCTTCAAAGTTATTTTCAATTTTTTCAGCTGAAAGTAATCTTTCCATATATCCCCCTATTTCGCAAGCAACAACAAGGCTTTTCTTAGCAGCACATCCACATCTTGTGAACTTTCTTCTGCAAGTGCTTTTTTCACATGATTAAGCTCAGATTGTTTAAATCCTAGTGAGACTAAACTATCTAACACTGTTTCCATAAGATCATTATCTTTTTTCTCAACAGCATTGATAACGAGTTTTCCTTGTAAATCTAAAACCATCTGGGATGCCATTTTTGGACCTACACCCGGAAGGGTTCGTAAGTATTTGATATCCGAATTTTCAATCGCTTCAATAATCTGCGTTGATTGAGCTTTTCCTAAAATATTCATTGCAGTTTTAGGACCCACTCCTTTTACAGTGATAATCTTTTTAAAGAAATCAAGCGAGCTAACATCTTTAAAACCAAAGAGTTCTTGTGCATCTTCTTTTACATAATGAAAAGTGTGAACCATCACTGTTTCACCTCTTTTATAGATAGAAGGATTAGGTGTGAAAACTTCATACCCAATCCCTTGGTTATCAATAATAATACTGTTTTCATTTACTGAAACAATATGACCACTTATATAAGCATACATTGCATCACCTATATTTATTCTACCATACCTTCGTCAAAAACGAACTGTATATCTTCAAGAATAATGATATCACCATGGCTTGCACCTTCGGCTCTTAAAGCTTCATCAACACCTAAGCGCTTGAGTGCGATTCCAAAGCGAATCATTTCATCTTCATATTCAAAATTGAATCGTCTAAATAAACGTTCAATGGCATCCCCACTTAGGTGCCACATATTGCTATCTATGCGTTCGATATGGAATTTTTCTTGGGGTTGTTCATATTTAAATACCACAATATCTTCTTCGCGTTTCATCGCTTCTCTTGGAATTTCATCCAGAATATCTGCTAGACGATATAAAAGTTTATGAGTACCCTCACCCACAAGTGTAATAAGTTCAAAGACTTCATATTCAGGATATGCCTTTTTAAAGCGGACCAAATTTTCCTTCGCGCCATCCATATCCATCTTGTTTGCAGCAACTATCATCGGTCTTTCTAATAAGTTTGCATTATAAAGCGATAGTTCCTTATTAATTACACTAAAGTCTTCTACTGGATCACGTCCATCTTCAGCACCCATATCGACAACATGTACTAAAACACGACAGCGTTCAATATGGCGTAAAAATACATGACCTAAGCCTTTTCCTGTATGAGCTTCTTCTATAAGTCCTGGTAAATCGGCCACGGTAAAGGAACGTCCATCAGGACTTGATGCAATTCCTAAGTTAGGACTTATTGTGGTGAAGTGATAATCTGCTATCTCTGGTTTTGCGCGAGAAATAACTGAAAGCAAGGTTGATTTACCTACAGAGGGAAAACCAACAAGTCCAACATCAGCCAAGACTTTTAACTCTAAAATCACCTCTAATTTTTCACCTGGGAAACCTTGTTCTGCGAAATTAGGAGCTGGATTTTTAGAAGTAGCAAAGCGAGTATTTCCACGTCCGCCACGTCCGCCTTTTGCAATAACAATGCTTTGACCTTCTTCAGTTAAATCTGCAAGGACGAGTTGTGTTTCGGCATTTTTAACCATCGTTCCTAAAGGTACCATGATTTCGATATCTTTTCCGCCTCGGCCATGCATTTTTTTGGTTTTACCATTCTCACCGCGATCGGATTTAATGATTCGATTATAACGTAATTCTAAAAGAGTTGATTTACTGGATGTGGATGTAAAAATAATGTCTCCACCTTTACCACCATCTCCCCCATAAGGTCCTCCTAAAGGAACATAGGGTTCACGACGAAAAGCGGACATACCATTTCCACCATCTCCGGCTACTAAACTCAATTTTATTCTATCAACAAACATAGTACTCATCCTTTCAATGAAAAAAATCCCTGCAAGGGATTTTTAATTAAGCAGTTGGATAAACTGAAATGCAACGACGTGTACGACTGATACGTTCGTATTTAACGATTCCGTCTACTTTTGCAAACAAAGTATCATCTCCACCGCGTCCGACGTTTTCACCTGGATGTAATTTAGTTCCACGTTGACGGTATAAAATTGACCCTGCAGTCGCAAATTCTCCATCAGCACGTTTAGCGCCAAGACGTTTTGCGTGTGAATCACGACCGTTCTTTGATGAACCTACACCCTTTTTAGATGCAAATAGTTGTATATTTAAAACGAATTTCATTGGGATTCCTCCTTTACATTAATCTTAAGATGTTTAGAATGAACAAACTCCACAGTTTTAAGTTGTTGGTGAAGAAAGTTCATCATGAGTTGATTATTATCTGAAGCAACCGGACAGCTTATCGAAATATAAGCCGGTTCTTCTTCTAAAACTAAAGTACAATTATCACCCAAACTATCAAAGGCATTTAAAGCCCCTACGCCAATAGAACTGACGCCAGCACAAACCAAATCAAATCCGGGTTCACCTGAATAAGCATGACCTGATATCTCAATTTGCTTGATCTTATGATCTTGGGTTCTAATATCGACTTTTATCATAATTAACCTTCGATTGATTCGATTGTTAATTTAGTGAATGGTTGACGATGACCTTGTTTTCTACGAGTTGAACTTGATTTAGCAACATACTTGA
>CAZZFJ010000003.1:0-77604 GCA_964653415.1 uncultured Erysipelothrix sp.
TCGAAAATCAAAGAATACTATGAGGAAACCAAACCTCTTCAGGAAGAATTTGAGAGAAATCAAGAAAAAACACATATCTTTAAATTTGAAGATAACCTGATGGACTCACAAAATGAAACATTAGAAGGTTCAGTAGTGGGTGAGTCTATTCATGATGTAGATAATGGCTCTGTAAGCTATGTTGAAGGTCAAGATGGAAAGGCTATCTACTTAGATGGAACATCGGGTATCTTACTTCCAAAAGAGTTAATCACCGGTGAGAACTACTCAGTATCCTTATGGGTAAATCCAGAGGTCCTTAGCACTCACACTACAACATTCTTTGGGGCTCAAAATGAATCCAGTTGGTTAAGTGTTGTCATGGAAAGTGGAGAATTTACAAAAGGAAACTCAATGGTATGGTCCGGTACCAATTGGTATGATGGCAATTTAGGGACTCAGGTTCCAGTAGATACATGGTCTCATATTGCATTTACTGTTTCAGATCAAACATTAAGTGCCTACCTCAACGGAGAAAAAGTATTCACAGGTGATAATTTCCCTGATATATTCCAGCAAAAAGATTCTGTCTTTTCATTAGGTGTTAACTATTGGGATACACCATTCCAAGGCTTGATGGATGAAGTCATGGTCTTTGATTCCAAAGTATTAACTGATGATGATATTTTGAGTATCTCTAAAGGCGAATTTGATGTGGATCAAGAAAATGAAAAAGTTCCAGAAGAAACAATTGAAGTGGAAGAAAATATTGTCCCCTATGTAGTAGGTGGTACTATTGGCGTTTCTCTTCTTGCATACTTCGTATATTATATATTCAAAAAGAAAAAATAATAATTAGCTAAAACGCTACGTCCTCCAATCGTAGCGTTTTTTTAGTGTCAAGGCAAATCCTCTTGTTTAACAAGACTCAACAATTTTAAAAAAATAATAGCGCTTTCTTTTTTTGTGCACAATGTACGAACAAGTAGGTCAATCGTCGATATTTTATTGACTTATACGTACAACTTGGTATAATTAAACTTGTAAGGACAAGAGGTGATTTACATGAATAAAGACATTAATATGAGTCTTACAAGTTTAGGGATAGAACTGGGTTCTACACGGATTAAAGCGATACTAATTGATCAAAAGGGTAACGTTTTAGCAAGTGGTACATATGATTGGGAAAATCAATATGTTGATGGCATTTGGACCTATGACCTAGATATGGTATGGCTGGGGATTCAACAGGCATACTTAGAGATAAAAAAAGAAATCTATAATCAGTATAATATTGAAATTACAAATTTAGGATCCATAGGATTTAGTGCCATGATGCATGGCTATTTAGCTTTTGATGAGAATGACAAGCTACTTGTACCCTTTAGAACATGGCGAAATGCCATAACTGCAGCAGCTGAAAAAGAATTAACACTTTATCTTGAGCATAATATCCCACAACGATGGAGTATTGCGCATTACTACCAAGCAATTTTAAATAAAGAAAAACATGTAAAAGACGTCGCCTTTTTTACCACTTTAGCAGGGTATGTCCACTGGCAATTAACGGGAAGAAAAGTTATTGGAATCAATGATGCATCTGGAATTTTCCCAATTGATCCATCAACAAAGGACTACGACCAAAAACGCATCACCTTAGTAAATAATAAACTAAAAGAACAATCTATGAATGTTGATGTAAAACAATTCATGCCTGAGGTTTTAATTGCAGGTGATTTTGCGGGAGTATTAAGCGAAAAAGGTGCTTTATTATTGGATCCCAGTGGTTCATTGAAACACGGAATACCTTTTGCACCTCCTGAAGGAGATGCAGGAACAGGTATGATTGCAACTCATGCTATTGCACCCAACACAGGTAATTTATCTGCAGGTACCTCAGTTTTTGCGATGATAGTTTTAGAGAAAGAGCTGAGCCGTGTTTACCCTGAGATAGATATTGTAACGACTCCATTAGGCGACCCTGTAGCGATGGTTCATGTCAATAATTGTACCAGTGAGATAAACGCTTGGGTAGACTTATTCAAGGATTTTTCTGAAGTGATGGGTTTCTCCGTTGACTCTTCAGAGCTCTATACACGATTGTTTAAACAAGCTTTAAAAAGTGATGATTCTTTAAATGGAATTTTATCCTATGGTTATCATTCAGGAGAAAATATAACACACTTATCAGAAGGTCGTCCCCTACTAGTTCGAACGCCTGATGCGAAGTTTAACGTCGCTAACTTAATGCGTTCTCAAATTGATAGTGCCTTTGCAACTTTAAGTATTGGTATGAGAATTCTCTTTGATGAAGGTCTCGCTTTGGATTCTATTGTCGGTCATGGTGGTATTTTCAAAACAGAGACAGTTGCGCAATTCATTGCAGCATCTGCCGTGGAAACACCCATCACCTTGATGAAAACTGCGAGTGAGGGGGGCGCTTGGGGTATGGCAGTATTGGCTGCATATATGCTAGAAGAAAACAGAACCCTGATTGAGTATCTTGATGAAGTCATCTTTGATGATGTCAAGACCATTACAATTAAGCCAAGCGAAAAAGATATTAATCAATATCGTGCATACTTAGCACGATATATTAAAGGTTTAGAAATAGAAAGAGAAGCAGTACAAAGCTTGTAGGATAGTATGTTAGAAGCACTAAAAAGAAGAGTTTATGAAGCCAATATGGAAGTTCAAAGACAAAATCTTGTAAAGTACACTTGGGGTAATGTCAGTGGAGTAGATCGCGAAAGACAAGTCTTTGTGATTAAACCCAGTGGCGTTGCTTATGAATCGTTGAAACCAGAAGATATGGTAGTTTGTGATTTTGAGGGACGTGTTGTTGAAGGTGATTTAAATCCTTCATCCGATTCAAAAACCCACGCTGCCTTATACAAAAAATATGATGAGATTGGTGGTATTGTTCACACTCACTCCACATGGGCGACCATTTGGGCTCAGGCAGGAGAAGATGTTCCAGTATACGGAACAACCCATGCGGATACATTTTACGGTCCGATACCATGTGCCCGTTTCTTAACACAAGATGAAATCAATCTAGATTATGAAGGTAATACAGGGGAAGTAATTATTGAAACATTTGAGAAAAATAATCTCAATGTTATGGATGTTCCAGCTGTTTTACTTAAAGGTCATGGTCCCTTTGCTTGGGGAAAAGATGCAAAGGAAGCTGTTGTAAATGCGGTAGTGTTAGAAGAGGTTTGCCGTATGAATTACTATACACAAAAACTAAATGCTGATGTTGAGGCATTACCTAATAGAATATTAGACAAACATTATTTAAGAAAACATGGAAAAAACGCCTATTATGGCCAAGGGAAGGAAAAATAAAATGTTAACAGTTGGAAATAAAGAATTTTGGTTTATCGTAGGATCTCAAGATCTTTACGGTGATGATACATTAAAAGAAGTAGAAAAACATGCAAAGGAAATGGTTCAATCACTGAATGATAGTGGTAACTTCTCATATCCTATTGTATTAAAAGAATTAGCACTCACATCAAAAACTATTACAAAGTTGATGAAGGAAGTTAATTATCGTGATGAGGTTGCTGGTGTTATTACATGGATGCATACTTTTTCTCCAGCAAAAATGTGGATTAGAGGGACACAACTACTCCAAAAACCATTACTTCATCTTGCAACACAATTCAATCGTAATATTCCTTGGGCAACTATTGATATGGATTTCATGAACTTAAATCAAGCTGCTCATGGAGATAGAGAATATGGTCATATAAACGCTCGCCTGAATAAAAATAACAAGATTGTTGTGGGTTATTGGGAAGATGAGAGTGTACATACAGAAATAGCACAATGGATGGATATGGCAGCTGCATATGTTGAAGGTTTCAATATTAAAGTAGCACGTTTTGGAGACAACATGCGTAATGTTGCTGTAACTGATGGTGACAAAGTTGAAGCTCAAATTCAATTTGGATGGTACGTTGACTATTATGGCATCGGTGATTTAGTTGAAGTGATTGATGAAGTTACTGAAACTGAGGTCAATGCTTTATTTGAAGAGTATAAGGCACTATATGATTTTGATTATGGAGACTATGATAAAAACACCTGGGAAAAGCATGTAAAAGTACAAGCGAGCTATGAAATTGCTTTAGAGAGATTCCTTGAAAAAGGTGGATACACAGCATTTTGCTCAAACTTTGAGGACCTTCACGGGATGGAACAACTTCCTGGACTGGCAGTACAGCGTCTCATGGCTAAAGGGTATGGTTTTGCAGGAGAAGGAGATTGGAAAACTGCTGCACTGGATCGTTTCATGAAAATTATGAGTCACAACAAAGCCACTGGATTTATGGAAGACTATACCTATGAATTAGGAAAAGGCAAAGAAGCGATTTTACAATCACATATGCTTGAAGTTGATCCCACTTTTGCACATGATAGAGCCAAAATTTTAGTAGCACCTTTATCTATTGGAGATAAGGCAGATCCAGCGAGACTTGTTTTTGATGGAACAGAAGGCGAAGGAATTGCAGTATCTATTGCAGACTTTGGAACACACTTTAAAGTACTCATCAATGAAATTGAAGCCTATACCCCAACAGAGGCTGCCCCCAATCTTCCAGTTGCCCGTGTAATGTGGCGAGTAAAACCTGGTTTCCATGAAGGGGTTAAAACGTGGATTACAAATGGCGGTGGTCATCATACCGTTGCATCACTTAGTTTGAATGCTCAGCAAATTGTAGACTGGACCCGTATGCTTAATGTCGAAACGGTAATTATTAAGTAGAACTATAATTTACTTACAATAGTGTTATACGATAAGCTATTTATGTGATAAAATAGGTCTAAGGGTGATAACATGAGTTTTAAAAGTAAGCATGAATATTTACAATTTGAAATTAAAAAAATGATCAAAGACCAAGAAATGAAACCAGGGGATCGTTTACCATCAGAACTGGAGTTTCAAGAGAAGTATGACGTGAGTCGTCATACGGTTCGTACGGCTTTGGCAAGACTTGAAAACCAGGGTATTATTTATAAAGAACAAGGTGCTGGATCGTTTGTAGCAGACGCCAAACATAAAAATGGGAATAAAGAAATTGGTGTTATAACCACATATATTTCTGATTATATTTTTCCAACAATTATTCGTGGTATTGAAAAAGAATTAACCGCAGCGGGCTACTCCATGATTTTGACCAGCACCAACAACAATGTCGACATTGAAAGAAATGCAATTAAGATGTTAATGAATCGTGATGTGGATGGTCTTATTGTAGAACCCACAAAAAGTGCCCTCTATAATCCAAACATCGGATCATACCTACAATCAAAAGAAATGGGTATTCCCATTATGATGTTAAATGCGCGCTATGATGAAATTGATACTCCCATGGTGGCTCTCAATGATTATCAAGCCGGTTATGATGTAACTAAATATTTAATTGATAATGGTCATACACGCATTGGTGGTGTATTCAAAATTGATGATAAGCAAGGTAAAGAACGTTTACGCGGCTTTATCCAGGCTTGTTATGAGTTTGGGATTAAGTACAATTCGGAACATGTTTTAGTTTATGAGACTGAAAATCTGCTCAAAGTATTAAAAGATGAGGCACAGCCCATTATAAAAAATAAAGCAGTTACCGGTTTTGTGTGCTATAACGATAAAGTTGCAATTGAGATGCTCAATATAATATGGCAAAATGGTTTATCAGTTCCCGATGACATTTCAATTGTAAGTCATGATAATTCAACTCTTAGTACGATGACAAAAGTCAATTTAACAGGGATTGATCATCCAAAAAGTGAACTAGGTAAAGAAGCAGCAAGTCGTTTAATTAATTATATAGAAGGTAAGACGGAAACTATGGAGAGTAAAAGTTTTACAGGTAAACTAGTGATTAATAATAGCGTTAAAAATATCAGTAAGTAATTAAAAAGAATCGCATCAAAGGATGTGATTCTTTTTGTCTACACATTATTCAAAGAATTGAGCTAAAGTTTTAACCATAACTCCAGTAGCTCCTTTAGGGGCTAAAGGAAGGTCAGTCTTAGTGTCACTAGAACCTGCAATATCTAAGTGTATCCAAGAGGTATCTTCATGGACAAACTCTTCTAAGAAGGCTGCCGCAACATTAGCACCACCACCTTTTGGGGCTGCAGAGTTTACAAGGTCTGCGACAATACTCTTTTTGAGTACCTCATTAAAACCATTATGCAATGGCATACGCCATGTGAGTTCGTGACTCTTTTCCACGGCCCCTTCAAACTCTTTATAGAAGTCTTCGTTATTGGACCATACTCCTGTAAAATCAGTACCTAAAGCGACAACACAAGCCCCTGTTAAAGTGGCAATATCAATAATACGGTTTACCTTGAGTGTATTTTGAGCATAGGTAATGGCATCGGCCAAAATGAGGCGACCTTCAGCATCTGTATTGGTAATTTCTACTGTTTTTCCACCCAACATTGTAAGAACATCATCTGCCTTGTAGGCACTGCCATCAATCATGTTTTCAGTTGTTGGTACAATACAAAAGACATTGGCCTTCAATCCTTTTTTCACAATGATTTCAAATGCGGATAAAACGGATGCAGCACCATGCATATCTGATTTCATATTCGCCATGGAGTTTGAAGGTTTAAGATTATAACCCCCTGTATCAAAGGTAACTCCTTTTCCAACTAGGGCAGTATAATCTGCATCTCCATCACCATGATATTTTAATACAAGTAAGCGAGCTTCAATATCGCTTCCCTTATTGACCCCTAAAATACCGCCAGCTCCAATACTTTCAAGATCCTTATTGCCTAAAATAGAAATCTCAACTTTTTCACCTGAGAATAGGGAAACAGCATAGCTCTCTAAATCTAAAGGCGTTAATAGATTTGAGGGTGTATTGGCAAGAGTCCGAGCATTATTAATAGCATTCGCAACAATACTTGCTTCCTTGATTGCTGCTGTGACATCTTCTTTAGCAATTAATTCAAAGCTTGTTGCACTTTTTTCTTTATAGTTGTAGCTAGATAAGATTTGACTTTCAGTAAAGGCATAAGCTACATCTGAAAAACTAATGTCATCCGTAATAGCACGCTTTAAGTCAACGACGATATGATCCTCTTTGATAGTTTTAAGTGCCTTTGCGAAAGCTTCTTTTAAATTTTCCTCGCTAGCCTCATCTAGATATCCTAAACCTACAAAATACAGATTATTAAAATCCATTTTTCCAAGCGTGTGAATCTTAGTTACTGCGCCTAAGTTTTTGTCAATTTGATTCGTAAAATCATAATCTAGAATGCCAGATACGGTGGAACATGCGTGACGCTCTTTGTACACTGGATGAATTACCGCATGGGTAGATTCTTTAATGTGAGTTAATTCAGATTGCTTTATCATTTTTATTCCTTCTTTCTATATATAATAGTATCATAAATCGTTTCAAAATGTAAAAAAATAACCAAGTGTATACTTGGCTATTTAATGATATAGATACGCATCATCCACTAAGAATATATCTGCTATAATTGGGATATAGGCTTCATCTTTTAAAGATAAATCTAAGTTGACATTTCGTTCTAAGCATATTTTTCTAACGTAAATTTTTGATTTTGGATTCTCATTTTTCTTAAAGAAAATGGCAAAGTGATTGTTGTGGATGGAAAAAGTCGTATATTGATAAGGCTCAGATAATTCGGCATACTGAGACAAGGGAAAATCTTGTGGTATGAGTTGGCGCTCAAGTTTCACTTCATTATCATTCATGCTCATAATCCATTGGGTAATAAAAATAGGTTCCACTGTCAATCTCCTTTAAATAATCGTATCAATCTCGCTTTGTGTTAGTTCTCTGTAACTTCCAGGTGTTAAGTTTTCATCGAGTTTTAGATTCCCAATCTGAATCCTTTTGAGGTACTCTACCTCATTATCACAGGCATGCATCATTCGTTTCACTTGATGAAACTTTCCTTCTGAGATACTGAGTTCAAGAGTAAACTCATCAATAAGTCTGATTTTTGCAGCTTTTGCTTTTCCATCGCTTAAGTGAATCCCTTGTTCAATTTCCATCGTAAATTTTGGGTTAAACGGCTTAAGTAATTTAACATAGTAGGTTTTAAAAACTTCTTTTTTACCATGTGATATTTGATGAGAGAAGTGACCATCATTTGTAATTAAAAGTAAACCTTCCGTATCAACATCTAAACGTCCAACAATGATTAAGTCATTGCGATAGCTGTCAATTAACTCCAATACAGAAGGGTATTGATCAGATTCAGTTGAACAAATATAGTCCTGGGGTTTGTTTAACATAATATAGGTATTTTGAACATAATCAATGATATCATCATGAACCCGTATTTCATCTGTTTCTAACTTTAAAAGGGTACCATGATCAAAGGTAACAATATCATTAACAAATACCGCTCCCTCTTTAATTAATTGACGTACTTGTTTTCGAGTACCAAAACCATTATGGGCTAAAAATTTATCGAGTCTCATATTTTCTCCTTATATAAAATAGAATCGTACCATACTTTATTGGAGATGGCATGGATAGTTATCTTAAAATTCAAATTAATATATTGGGATACATAAAACCGGTTAAAATTACCAGTTAAGTGGTAATTATAGTTTATCACTTTTAGATAATATTTAAAAGAGTGTAAGCGCTTGACTTAACGATTATACTTGTGATAAAGTGGTACATCGGAGGTATTGATGATGACAATTAAAGAAGCAATGAAAAAAATTAACTTGTTACAACAACAAATTGATAATCTGGTATATGAGGAAAGTCAAAATAACTTTAGCGTATATGTGGATCCTACAGATAAGGATGAGAGTGATTATAACTTAAACCACACAACCAAAGCAATCGAAGTTTTACAAGAAGAGATTCTTTTCTTACGCCGCAAGATCAATGCCGCTAATATTAAGACAAGTATTGGCATCGAGGATTATAGCATTTCAGATGCTTTAGTTAAAATTGCTCAATTAAGTTCTAATGCAAATCGGTACTTAACCTTGTCCCAACAAAAACAGCGTACACGTAACGTCACCTATAATGGAGTGATTGAAGTGACTGAAATGTTGTTTGATGTTAAGGAAGCCTATGAGAAATATTTAGAGGTCAGTGAAAAAATACATGCCCTACAAACAGCCATCGATAAGGCTAATATCCTAACTGAAATTTAATCCATAAGTATCCAATTCTTCTAGGCGAATAGTGTTAGAGAAGGTTAATGTCACATTTTATTAAATTATTTATAAGTGTTATTGTTAAAAAGTTAATGCAGGTGGTATTTATTCAAGGATACTTAAAAAAACGTTGCTGCGGTGTAAGGTTTATAAGCAGTAGGGGACACAATCGTGTCCCTTTTATTATGTCTTAACTTTGTTTAAGCGTATTATTTATGTTAAAATTCTTAGGTTAGCTTTTTTTAGGAGGAAATATGATACAAAAAGAATCCATGTTTGAAAAAGAAAAAATTGGACTTCTGTTAATGAAACTATCCGTGCCGGTAATGATTACAATGTTGGTATCTGAGCTTTATAACATGGTCGACACTATATTTGTAGGGAACTTTGTTGATGCAAATGGAATCGGTGCTTTGGCTCTGGTTTTCCCTGTTCAAAGAATCGTCATTGCATTGAGTATGATGATTGGTATTGGGAGTTCTACTGCCTTTAGTCGTGCTCGAGGAGCCCAAGATACACAAGAAGCTAAAAAAATAATTAGAAATGGTTTTACCTTAGTACTTGTAGTCATGATTCCAATAACACTACTAACCGTATCTTTCTCTGAGCCTTTACTGAAATTATTAGGCTCCAGTGCAAACTTACTATCTTATGCAAATGACTACTTAAGTATCGTAATCTTCGGATCAACTTTTTTAGGTCTTACAATTTTTATATCGAATATCATGATTTCATTAGGTAAAAGTTATGTTTCAATTATGAGTACCTCTTTAGGAGCACTTTTAAATGTTGCCATTGACTATGTCCTTGTCAAGCAACTGCAAATGGGAGTTAAGGGCGCTGCAATAGCAACCTTGCTGTCTCAAATTGTAGGTTTCTTTTATGCTTATTGCCATCTTCAAAAGCTCAAAAGAGATATGGGAATTAAAAATGGATTTGAATTCAAATATCCAGTCATCATTAGCATATTAATGGTAGGAGTCTCAGCTTTTATTGTTGAAGCAGAAGATGGAATTCTAATGGCTTTTCTAAATAATCTACTTTTACAATATGCAGATGATCAAGAAATTATTGTCTTGGCAGTTATTACAAAAGCTTACATGTTTCTATTTGTAACGCTATTTGGGATTGCTTCTGGTATGCAACCCATTGCTTCATATAATGTGGGTGCTAAAAATTACCAAAGATTGAAAGAAGTCTTAAAGAAGACCGTCATCTATGCAACATCCGCTACATTCATCGTTTGGGCTTTTAGCATGGTCTTTACTCCTTACATTATGCGAGTATTTGTCGATGACCCTATTATTATCAAAGAAGCCGTGAGAGCCTTCAGAATCATGATTTTGCTTTTTCCACTTGTAAGTGTGTACTATATTACGATTTTCTATTACCAATCCTTAGGTAAGGCCAAGCATTCAATAATAATGTCAGTATTACGTCAAATGGGATTAGTCCTTCCATTAGCAATTATTCTTGTTAAGTATGGTGGCTTAAAAGAAATGGGTGTATGGCTTTCTTATCCAATTGCAGATGGTATCGTCTTAATTGTTGCACTTGTGATGTTGACTAAAGAATATAATAAGTTAAAGTTAATTACAAAATAATTGCTGGACATAGCCAGCAATTTTTTATTTTATTCAAATGTAACATACCTTCTACTTAAAAAGAACTCATCATTAACCGCAAGATATGCCTCTTCTTCTACAAATAATTTTTCGAAGAAGTCTTCATAGTTTAATTCTACTATATAAAACTTAGCATCCATTTCAATCGCAGACACCTCATTCTTAAGTATAAGTGTTTGTGTTAACTCATGCGCATCATTATACGCAAATACTTCTATCGACTTTAAGGGTGAAGTATACCTTGCATTAACTTCAATTGAATAGTCTATAGTATGCTGTTCATTTTCTTGGTTGTATGTCATAGAAAAATTAGTATTATTAGTATCGTTTATTGCAGGAGTGACTTGAGAGTATACTAGCGTATTGTCTTGATCTAATGAAACAAGATTCAGTATGTATATCTGTCCTTTTTGCGTATAGTTTACATTGACCTCTATATGGGTATTTTTACTTGAATCATTCAGCTTAACATCTTGAGTCACATTTTTATCAATAGAATCAGATTTTAGTTTTGATTCATCATTTGAGTACAAGATCATACTATCCAGTTCTTTATCGGTTTTTTCATCGATAATACTGATTTGATATCCTAAAATTGAGTGCTTGTTTCTTCCAGTTTAACTATTTGACAGCCACTGAGTCCCAAAAGAATAAAACTCAAAGCCATGATTTTCGTAAATTTACTCATCTTCTAAGTCTCCATCGAAATATAAAATATCTTTAACATCACATTGTAAGTAATAACAAATTTTGTTTAAGGTCATAAATCGTACCCCTTTAACATTTCCGGTTCTTAAAAGTGATAGATTGGCCTCGGTAATGCCAATCTTTTCTGCTAGTTCTTTAGCAGTGATGTTCTTATCTT
Organism: uncultured Erysipelothrix sp.; assembly: GCA_964653415.1. Lineage (GTDB taxonomy): Bacteria > Bacillota_I > Bacilli_A > Erysipelotrichales > Erysipelotrichaceae > Erysipelothrix. The sequence continues at coordinate 11,660 of CAZZFJ010000003.1, forward strand.
TTAATACCCGTTCTAAACTGACTTTAATCGCCATTAGATAAACTGCTCATTTTCTTTTTTGACCGAGACTGCTTGTAGAATCAAATGCATGAACAGAGCAATAATACTGGTGAAGAGCAGTTCCATAGCAGGAAAATTGAAGTTGAAATGAACGGAGTCATCAAGCATCAAAAATTTAAAAGCATTGAGTAATATTGTGGCATAAATACTATAAGACAACATTTTGTGTGCATATTTATCAATTTTCTGAAGTTTACTAATAGAGTTGTCACTGAGTAAATTGAAATCACGATCCCATAAAAACTGATCTATTAAATATAACAAATGCAATAAATGCACTAATAGAAAACATTCTACTGCAAGATTCATTAAAGATATCACGCTAATCTCATGGACTTGAGAAAGATATATAGGGAAATTTCTACTTAATAGGATAATTGTAGCGATGATTAGGATATGCAGTATTTCACTATGGTTCTTACTATCTCTAATCTTGGCTTCATATAATAGACCAAATAGGGTGGCAAGATAAAGAGAATTTATGACAAACAAACTTAAATCATTAGGGAAATTAGTATTGCTTGGATTGAAATGCTTGTAGATAGATAGCACCAATAAAAGACCAATAAAACTGTATAATGCGATTTGGAATTTTTCCCTTTTAATCTTTAGTATCACTAACAATGGTATATAAGAAAGACTTATAATGAATAGCCAAGCCAAGATATTACCCAAACTGGATGAGAGTGATAAGGTCCTTATAAGTTCCATATATAAACCCATGGGATAACTTAGTATTTGCAGTAAGCTCAATTGATAGAATAAGCCTAAGGAAAAACCAATAAGGATACTTATCCAGTATATGTTTTTCTTCATATTAATCCTCCTTTATTATCGTAAAACGATTATTTCAGTATCAATATATCATAATAATTATTGTGAGACAATAATTTAAGTTTTTTTATTCTCTGTGGTATAATGATATCTGGAAAGAGGCTTATATGTTTAGACACAGAATATTTTTAGAAACCAAACAATTTATTAAAGGAAAGTGGTTTAATCTTGCGAGTATTTTAATGTTGATATGGATTGTTAATTTTGCACTGGGTATTGTTATGAAACACAGTGTCTTTGTTCAAATGTTATTGATTGCATTTGAAACTGCTGATATAGAATCAAGTGCTGAGTGGATTATTCGATTAGAGGCATTTAACACGGGAGGATTACTTGCGGTTTTAATCACAGGTTTTGTCTCTAACTTGCTGAATGGGGGCTTCATGATGTCCTTATTAAAATCAGTTCAAGAGAATCGTAAAATGAAATTGAAAGACGTTATCAAAACAGCATTTGAGTATGCAATTCCCATAGCGATTGTATCCTTAACCATTGCGATCATTAACTCATTTTTATCCTTTGTACCCAGCGTTACTATGTTACTTCAAATGGTACTTAGCTATATGTTGATATTCTCTGAATTTATCATGGTAGATGATAAAACTCAAGATGCGGTTATTGCGATGAAGAAATCAGTAAAAATGACACGCGGACACAAATTGATGCTTTTTAATATAGAGTTAATGTATCTTCTTAGACCTTATGCTGGACTACTTCTAACCTACCTAGGTATCTTTGTGGCAGGATCAATACCGGTTTTAGGTATGATATTAGTCGTTTCAGGTCTGGTTCTTTTCTTAGCTTTATATTTTTGGTACATTCCTTATGCAAAAAGTACCACTGCTTTGTATTATCAAATTGTAAAAACAATCCAAACTCAAGAATAATTAGGTGCTTGATTCAACGAATCAAACACCTTTTTATTAGGCAAGCATGTTTTATAAGCCAATAAATTAATTGACTTAACTATTAACTGAAAATCAAGTATGATAAGACTATATAAGGAGGCTTAGAAATGATACACAAAAATAAAGATTCTTTCCCTCAAAGTTTTTTATGGGGAAGTTCATCGGCTGCTTATCAGATAGAAGGCGCCTATAATGCGGATGGTAAGGGTGTTTCAGTTTGGGACAACTTTTCCAAAATTGAAGGTAAAACCTACATGGAAACTAATGGTGATGTTGCAGTTGATCATTATCATCGCTACAAAGAAGATGTAAAGTTAATGGCAGAGATGGGACTGAAAGCCTATCGTTTTTCAGTGTCTTGGACGCGAGTCTTACCTAATGGAAAAGGTGAGGTAAATGAGAAAGGCTTGGCATTTTATAGTGATTTAGTCGACGAGTTATTAAAGTATAATATTGAACCCATCGTTACCTTATATCACTGGGATCTACCTCAAGCACTTCAAGATGCCTATAAGGGATGGGAATCACGCCAGATTATTGATGATTTCAATAACTACGCTACCATTCTATTTGACAGATTGGGGGATCGAGTAAAAACGTGGGTTACTTTAAATGAGCAAAATGTATTCATCATGCTAGGATATTTAACTGCAGAGCACCCACCAGGTGTTAAAGATTTACAAAGAGCAATTCATGCAAATCATATTGCTAATTTAGCGAATGCAAAAGTTATTCAAACATTTAAAGAGAATCAATACCGTGGTATGATTGGACCCAGTTATGCATATACTCCCAACTATGCCTTTGATGCAAAACCAGAAAGTGTTTTAGCGATGGAAAATGCAGAAGCCATGAGTTATTTCTGGATGGATATGTATGCATGGGGTCATTACCCAAAAACGATTGTAAAATATTTTGAAAATCTCAATATTCATCTAGATATTCAAAAGGGTGATATGGAATTACTACAAGCTGCTAAGCCTGATTTTATGGGCGTCAACTATTATCGTACAGCGACAGTTAGCAGTATGGCACTGGATGAAGTTTTAAAAAAAGGAGAACCGAACTACTCAGGAAAAAAAGGAACTGCACCTCAAACAGGGATACCAGGCCTTTATAAAACGATGGAGAATAAGTACTTAGAATCCACCAACTGGGATTGGACCATTGATCCACAGGGTCTACGAGTTGGCTTACGCCGCATTGAATCGCGTTATCAATTGCCCGTACTGATTACTGAAAATGGTTTAGGTGAGTTTGATCATTTAGAAGAGGGTAAAGTACATGATGATTATCGTATTGAATATCTTCGAGAACACATTCTAGCAATTCAAGATGCAATTACCGATGGAGTGGATGTATTGGGATATTGCACATGGAGTTTTACCGATGTACTATCATGGCTCAATGGTTATCAAAAACGGTATGGATTTGTATATATTGATCGAGACGAAGCTTCTGAAAAAGATCTTAAGCGTATTCCTAAAGACTCTTATTACTGGTATCAACAGGTGATAGCATCCAATGGAGAGATATTATAATGGAATATGTAAAGTTAGGGAATTCGGGCTTAGAAGTATCCAGAATTTGTCTGGGATGCATGAGTTTTGGTGCCAAAAATTGGATTCATGATTGGGTATTAGATGAAGAAGAAAGTCATGAAATTATAAAAAAAGCACTTGATTTAGGTGTTAATTTCTTTGATACTGCGAATATCTACTCTTATGGAGTCAGTGAGTCTATTTTAGGAAGTGCCTTGAAAAAATATGCAAAACGTGAAGATATTGTAATCGCAACTAAGGTATTTCAAGAAATGCGTAGTACTCCTAATAGTGGTGGTTTATCCCGTAAAGCAATCTTTCAAGAAGTAGAGGCCAGTTTAGAACGATTGGGTGTCGACTATATCGACTTACTTATTATTCATCGTTGGGATTATAAAACACCCATTGAAGAAACCATGAAAGCATTGCATGACTTAGTTGAAAGTGGAAAAGTCTTATATCTTGGAGCTTCAGCGATGTATGCTTATCAGTTTCAAAAAGCGCAATATGTTGCGGAAAAGAACTCCTGGACTCAATTTATCTCGATGCAAAATCACTACAATTTGATTTATCGTGAAGATGAAAGAGAACTAGTGCCATTGTCTAAGGATTTAGGAGTAGCCTTAACGCCCTATAGCCCTTTAGCAGCAGGCCGCTTAGCCCGCGCATGGCATGCACAATCACATCGTGCACAAAGCGATACAACTGCAGTGGCGAAGTATGATGCAACCCAAAAGCAGGATATGGAAATTGTCAAGCGTGTTGAAGCATTGTCAAAGCAAAAGGGAGTCAGTATGGCGCAGATTTCATTAGCATGGCTACTTCATCAGGATGTGGTGGCTGCGCCTGTTGTTGGGGTTACTAAAATCGCTCAACTAGAAGATGCAGTATTGGCATTGGATGTCACTTTAAGTGAAGAAGAACTCGATTATTTAGAAGAGCTATACCTACCTCATAAGGTAAGTGGGGCTCGTTAAAGGAAAGCTGCTGCAGTGTAGCCCTATATAAATCATTGCAGCTTTTCTTTTGAAGGGAGCAAATTATGGACATTTTAAATGCACAAGTTAGAAAAGATCCAAGAAAAATCTTTTTAATTATTAAACTCAATAGTCTTATTACCACGCTAATCTATGTACTCTACCCAGTTACACTTCTATTCTTAGCGGTTCGAAAAGACAGTCGATTTCCGGCGTTTTTTTTAGTGCCCTTATTCTCGTTTATCCTTCTTTCAATTGTACGTAATAAGTTGAATGTTCCCAGACCTTATGCTAGCTTTGCGTATGAACCCATATTGAAGCGTGAAAAAGAGGGAAACTCTTTTCCTTCGCGTCATGTCTTCTCAATCTTTGTGATTTCAACAGGGTTTCTGAGCATACATTACTATTTAGGTTTTTTTCTATTATTTTTAGGGGTTGTTCTTGCGCTGTGTCGTTATTATGGAGGCGTTCATTACTTAAAGGATGTTATTGTGGGAGCAATATGTGGAATAGCGCCATGGCTTTTAGTATGGGCATTAACATTGCAGTAAAAATCTAACTACACTAAAATTAGGCTAGTTAAGGAGAGGTTTATGAAAATCGGAATTATATCATCAAGTAATCGCAAACACAGTACAACAGACCAAGTAGCACAATGGGTGTACCGGCATGCTCAACAACGAAAGGATGTTAATGTAGAATATCATTTAGTTGAATTGCATGATTATCCACTGCCATTATTTGGACAAAGTAATAGCGAAAAAGACAGCGAAACCATTCAAAAATGGAAAGATAGCTTTGCTACTTTAGATGGATTTGTCTTTGTTAGTGCCGAGTACAACCGCTCTATTCCTGGTTTTTTTAAGAATGCGCTGGATTATTTGATGGCTGAACTTCATGATAAACCGGTAGGCTATGTCAGTTTTGGCGGGCTGGGTGGATTGGCTGCTATTCAAGCTTTAAGACTTATAAATGCAGAGCAGGGGATGGCTTCTGTTCGTAGTATGGTTACCTTTTCTCTCAATATTGATTTTGAGTCAGGGGTCTTTAACCCTCAAAGCTATCATGTTTTGGACAGCGATAAAATGTTGGATGAACTTATACGCTGGACCCAGGCATTTCTTAGCATACGTTAACACTCTTGATGAGTGTTTTTTTGTGCGACTATGATATAATGAAACATAGAAATAAAAAGGATTTGATAGGATGAAACTGAATCAATTATTTGACACAAACTTAGACATTGAGATATCCACTCTAGCAACGGATTCAAGAGCTGTGAAGCCAAACTCGATTTTCTTTTGTATTGACGGCTTTTCCGTTGACAGACATGACTTTGTTGATGCTGCAATTGAAAAGGGAGCTGTTGCTATTGTACATAAGAGAGAACTTGCACATAAAGAAGGTATTTTTTATGTTCAGGTTGATGATGTCAACCAGGAGTTAGAGCGTGTAGTTGCTTTATTTTATGGAGAACCTTCAAAGAAACTTGAAGTATATGGCGTCACAGGCACTAATGGTAAAAGCACTATCTCCAGCACACTAAGACATGTTTTAAATCGTTTGAAGGTCAATACAGGCTATGTTGGTACAATTTCAATTGAATATAATGAGGTCATTTTAGAACCCAGTCTCACAACTCCTGATATTATCGAAATGAATGATATTCTAAAAAATATGGTTGATCAAGAAGTAGAGGCAGTGTCCTTAGAGATTTCAAGTCAAGGATTGGATATGAATCGTGTTGATACTTTAGCTATTGATGTTGCAGGCTTTACTAATTTAAGCTTGGAACACTTAGATTACCATAAGACGATGGAAAATTACTTCCTTGCAAAGAAGCATTTATTTGATCTTTTAAGTGATAACAGCAAGATGGTTATTAATATTGATGATGCCTATGGTCAAAGATTATATAATCTGATGACACATCCTCATAAATATAGTATTGCGATTGATAAAGAAGCTGATTATCGTGCTCAAGACATTGTCCTTGGGGCTAAAGAAACACGTTATAATTTAATGTATCAAGGACAAATCTACCCAGTATCAACCAATATGGTAGCTAAATTCAATGTTTACAATTCATTGCAAGTGATTGCGATGCTCCATGTTCAAGGGTACGATTTAAAGACTATCATAAACAACATGAAGGATTTACCGCTGGTTAAAGGGAGAACTAATTTTATAGATGCATCCCAAGATTTTAATGCTGTGGTTGATTATTCTCATACTCCTGATGGTTTTGAAAAAATATACACCTACTTAAAAGGGATTACCCAAGGTCGTTTAATTTGTGTCTATGGAAATGCGGGTGGAAGAGATCATTCTAAACGTCCCATCATGGGTGAAATAAGTGATCAATTCTGTGACTTGATTGTGATTACCGAGCAAGATCGACGCAATGAAAATATCTATGAGATTAAAGAAGAGATGGTTCAGAATATTAAAAATACGCCCTATGTTTTCTATGAAAAACGTTACGATGCAATTGAATATGCATTAAAAGAGGCTCAAAAAGGGGATACGGTGGTTGTCTTAGGCAAGGGGGATGAAAGATTTCAACATGGACCCCAAGGACTTGAGGCATGGCCTGGAGATGATAAAGTTGTCTTAGAAATACTTAAAAAATTATCGTTGTAATAAAAAAGCTGGGTGAGTCCATTGGGATTCATATCTCAGCTTTTTTTCTATAAGAAAAGACTGTAGTAAGGATTCTTATCCACTTGATAAGTATATATTGAGGCACCAGGTTCAAATGAAATGACTTCCTTAGCTATTAATATACCTCTATTGAAATAACACTGTTACGTAACAAACGTAATTAAGTAACCTCAATATTATACCTATGACCACAGTCTTTATAGAGAAAGCCAAATTGGCTTAATAAATATACTCTATGTCTAAATAAAATATAGCATGACTTTATATTTTAGGCAAATTAAATACCATTGTTTTCTAGCAAATATTCAATTGCTTCTGCCACACTCTTAACAACATAGTCCGCATGTTCTTTTAGGTATTCATCGCCTGAGTGCATTGCAAAACTTGAATACGCTTGAATCATATCCTGATCATTTCTGGCATCTCCAATGACCCACAATGGCATATCCCATTGAGAGTGATCTAGTAATTTTTGAATACCATTTGCTTTATTGATATTTAATGCAGTGATGTCCAAGAAATTTTTATTGGCTTGAGCCTTCACATCTGGAAAGAGTTGCTCAATTCTTTTACCATAAGCCTCTGCACTTTCAGTATCGCTAAAGTGAGAGAAAAAACCACTGACTTTATCTTGTAGCAAAGTCTTTTCATCGGTAAATTCTGCTTTAATGTTTAAGGCGAAATCCTTTTCAAAAACATTGACCGCCAAACGATAACCATCATGTAATGTATAGGATAGCGGTTTATCCTCATGATAAAACGCTATGATTTTCTGAGCGGTATCTTTATTGATGTAGGAAGTATATATTTCCTTTAGATTCTCATCTAAGACAAATCCACCGTTGACGCCAATAATAAAATCATATGGAATATGATGTTCTTTTGTTTCTTCAATAATGGCAGAGACAGATCGACCTGAAACAATTCCAAATTTTCCTCCCAAGTTTCTTAATTCATGAATCATGTCCAAATCTTTTTGATCAATACCCTCCCCAAAGAAGAGAGTGCCATCGTAATCACTTGCTAGTATAACCATATGTACCTCATTTCTTTCTTCATTATAGCACTAAAAAGCTATTTGAAACTTCTTGTGTAGTATCTTTATTTCATTTTGAATAAAAATTCAATTGCAAAAAAAGAAAAACACCAAATCGGTGTTAGTCTAAACTTTGAATAATATATTCATCAAAAGTCATATCATTATTATAGATATAGCTTGCAGTGTTTTTTCCAACATAACGTAAATGGAAATCATTGGCACTGTAATGTGTAATTGATTCTTTATTTTGCGGGTAACGAATTATAAAACCATACTCATGTGCATTTTCTAAAACCCATTGGTATGTGTCTGAACTAAGAAAGTCCTCATGTGTTTGAGTTTTATCACGAATATCCAGTGCCAGTCCGGTTTGATGTTCCGAGTGGCCTTGTGGAAAATCACGATTGTCATCACTGAGTGTATCATAAGCGGTATAGGCTTCTTCGATTTGAATACTCATATTAACCTCTTGCATCGCTTCAAGCATTTGCATAAATGCATCTAAAGCTTGAGGTCTTAACTCTAAATTTTTTGCCTGATAAACATAAGCACTTGGAATAGCAACAAGTTCAGGTTTGAAACTTTGTGGTAACTTAATGGCTGGATTGAGCCAAACATTAACGTTATCACTTTCATCTAAACTTAACTCTTTTACTTCTACTTGAAATTGTACAACTTTTTCTACGGTATTACCTGATAAGTCTTGGGCAACTATAGTATACTGGAAATTTCCAGGCTCTGTTGCAACAAAGTTAATATCGGGTTTCTTCAGTTCGTAATCATATAAACCATATCGGTAATCCATTACTTTGAAATCAAGATGGTTTTTTAGATTGTCACCACCTTGCAATACAATATTTTCAGTATGAATCTGAATTTCAGGTTTGATTGTATCATTTCCCACGATTTCAAGTGTTGTTTCATTGGTTTTGATAAAAGATTCTTTTCCTACTAATTTAACAACCATTTCATCTGGGATTCTTAAAGGCTTATCTAAGCTTTCTTCTTTCCATCCCATATTGGTTTTGATATAAAGACGGGGATTACTATGTAAGTAGTTCTTAAAAAGTTCCCGAGGCATATAATTCTCATAAGCTTCTACGTCAAGATGTATGGATTGCGCATTGATATAGACTTTAGGTAAGGTCATATAAATCATCAGCAAAATAAAAACAGCGAAGCTAAGCATCACAAGTGGCTTGAGATTTTTCTTCTTCATTACGTCACTCCCTAATCATTAATCTCATTATACAACAAGCATGGGCCAAAATTAATATAATATGGTGTTAAATTATGGGATTAAAAGGGAATAAATCCAAAAGCAACTCCCAATTTATCTAGATGGTTTATAAGCAATCGCTGTAAGCTTGTGCTTTGACTTTTCTTTCTTATAATGTCTAAGTCCTCTGTATCATAGACTCGCTTTAAGGCTTGATAAGAAGCTTGATTGCTAGTAATAACTTCAAAGCGTTGTGCAAATTGGTTGATGTTTGAGTTTGGGGGAAGTAAATCTACCATCGGTGGGTAAATTAACCAACTTCGAATCACAAAACCCTCAAAAGATGTCTCAGGAAATAATCTTTTAAAAACAAGACGCGCTTGCTCCAAAGATGTACTTACAGCCAATGGGCTCAGATCCGTTTTAGTTTCGATATGAATGTTTATTAATGGGCGTCCTGGATAAAAAATCTTTTTATCGGATAAACTTAAGTTCATCCAGTCTGCACCCTCACGTTGTATTTCTTCATAGCACATAGGAAAGTATTGAAAACGAAGGGATCCAATCTTAAAAATCTTAAAATCTAAAATTAAATGGATCCACTTCATATCCGTTTCAATAAATTGTGCCTTATGAGTTTTTTCCAAGTTATTTAAAAGACGTGTTTCAAATTGAACCGTGGATGCTTTAAACTCCGCTAAGCTAAAGCCATGTTCTACATACTTTTGATAGAGTCTTTTGTAACAATCTAAATATCCAGCGTTAATCTGATACCTATGCTCAATAAGGGTCTGATCAAAGTCAATGGATTCTAAAAAGGCTTTCATGATATCACCTGATATCATTATACAGTGATTCTTATAAGAAGCTAGTGGCTCTTAGAAAACTGAACATTCGGATGCTTACTTAAGCGCTTGGTGATAATACGAGCTAAAAAATAAGATATAAAGTCAGTAGGTAAAAACACTAGAGCATAGTTGATGATACTTTTCTTTAAAGGAAGTAAGACATGAAAATGATATTTTAGAACAAGATGAAGTCCCAATAGTCCCAGTGTATAAAGACATACAGTAGCAAGCATAAATCCAATCAAGCTTGTTTTAAAATGATTATTGACCCATACTAAAACAATAAAACCGAAAATAAATCCTATTGTAGGAGAAAACAGCATCATGATTCCTCCTTTAAATCCGCTAAAAACAGGGAAGCCCAAGAAGCCTATGAAAATATAAACTAAAGTTGAATATAAAGCTGTATTCTTATCATTAACCATGGATATCAAATACAATGCAAAAACCTGTAAGGTAAAAGGCACAAAACCCATTGGTATGGTTATTTGTGCAGCAATTGCGATAAAGGCAACATTCAAACTTATATGAGCGATTTGATGTGTTTTAAGTGGCTTCATGAATACACTCCCAGATTATTTGTGCGATATTTTGTGCTAAGTTTACTTTGTCTATTTCCATAGAAGAGACCTGGTCTAAAGCGATAATTGCTTGATTTTCAACAAAATTGCAATCTTGAATGAGATTTAATCCAAAACCTACAATAACTTTTTCATAGTTTGACGCATTTAATACGCCTTCAGTTAGGATTCCAGCCAATTTCTTCTCTTTAATGTAGATGTCATTTGGATATACTGCGCGTGATTGAATTGAATAGGATCTGTTTAGGTATTGAGATATTTTTTGACCCAATGCTATATTCATATTCTGTAAAGAATCAATTGTAATTAAAGGTTTAAAAACAAGACTCATATACAGTCCTTTGTTTAAAGGGGAGTAAAACTGCTTGTTAAAGCGGCCGCGCCCTTGTGTTTGCGTATCACTTAAAATAAGGAGCGGGTCCTTGATGTTTTGAATTTTTTTTGCATAATCGTTTGTGGAAGTAATGCTTTTGAAGTGTATCAGTTTAAAATCCATGTATTTTCACGAATTCTTTCTTGAAGTCATCAAAATCTAGTAGCGTTTTAAAGTTTTCCTCATTGACATTATTTAGTAATAAAGAAACTTCATGTTGTGTCTTTGGGTCCATTTCAAATGCATCTAAAGGAATCATAGATTCAGATTCATCATTAAAAATATAATCTTTAAACAAACGATACTTATGTTCTACAATGCTTTCGTGAGTTTTTTTGGCTTTCATAACCTTAAAAAGCGCACTTGCATAAAGAGCCATGGTAGGGATATACATACTTGCTTTGGTGATGACTGCCTTAGATTGACTGATGTATGATTTGCCATCCAGGGGTGAAATCAGTGCTTGTATTTTTTCGTGGTATTTCTCTAAATCTCTTTTTGCGACTCCTAGGGTTCCATCTTTGTAAATAGCATGTGTTAACTTAGGTCCAATATAGGTATAAGCAACAAATTTTACATCCTGACTTAGAAGTTTGTTTTGATACAAACTTAGAGCCCATAGATAATAATCTTCTCCGCCCATAACTTTGATTGTGTCCTGTATTTCTTCTTTGCTGGCAGGAGATAGGCTTTGTATTTTTAACGATTCTTGCGCAAGATCAATATTTAATCCAGAGTATGTTTCACCAATGGGTTTTAAACTGGACTGATGTTTCTTTTGTGTTATGGGATCGACTCTTACAGGACTTGCTAATGAGTAAACGACTAAATCAATTGTTTCTTCCTTGAAAGCCTCTATCACTTTTTGTTTTATTTCATTAGAGAAAGCATCCCCATTAATATCAATGGTTTGGGGATATTTTTCTTTCATCCATAAATTATTATAATACCCAAATGAACCTTTGCGTCTCCCTTTGGCTTCGCGTTCAAAGCTCACATTTACTATCTTAGCATTTGATTTCTCTGCTAACACAATCCGAGTCGCAAGACCATATCCAGAACTGCCACCGATAACTAGTACATTGAGTTTTTTGTCTGTAATATTCTGTAATTCTTGTAATAACTGAATCTCTTCTTCAATATTTTTTTTCAATCCTTCTTCGTTGACATTCAAAATCATATTGTCACGAATCATTGCTTCTGTTTTCATTTTGTACTCCTTTTTCTTGTAATATCCATTATATTATGATTTACTTTGAATATCAAACTAATTTTTAGGAGGTTTGTATGTACAGAAAAGAAATCAAAGAATTAATGGAATTATTTGAGAAAACACAAGTCAGTTCAATGCACTATAAAGACGATAAATTCGAACTCAAACTTGAAAAGCAGAGCCTTCAAATGGTGGCTCCAAGCTTGAAAGATGAGCCAGTAACAGTGCAAAGCACATCAAAAACCGTAGATGCCCCTTTAGTCGGAGTTTTTTATTCTCGACCCTCAAAAGATCAAACGCCCTTTGTTGAGGTAGGAAGTTTAGTTCAAAAAGGGGATATCTTATGTATCCTAGAAGCAATGAAAGTGATGAATGATATCAAGGCCACACATAGTGGTGTGGTTAAGAAGATATTTTTTGAAGATGGAGAGGCCGTATCCTTTGGCGATGCGCTTTTTGAGATAGCATGATTCAGAAAGTTTTAATCGCAAATCGTGGAGAAATAGCGGTACGTATTATAAGAGCTTGTCGTGAACTCAATCTATCTACTGTCGCTATTTATGCGAATGTTGATAAAGACTCTCTTCATGTACACCTCGCTGATGAAGCTGTTTGTATTGGAGATCACCACTTATCTCACTCCTATCTCAACATAAATGCCATCATTCAAGCTGCAATCAACACAGGCGCTCATGCGATTCATCCCGGTTATGGATTTTTGAGTGAGAATGCAGATTTTGCACGTGCTTGTGAGCGGGTTGGTTTGGAGTTTATTGGCCCTACATCTGAGATTATTGAACTTATGGGTGATAAAGATAAAGCCAGACAGACCATGAAAAAAGCAGGGATTCCTACAGTTCCTGGCTCAAATGGTTTAGTACACTGTGTGGAAGATGCATTTCGTAATGCAGAAATAATCGGATATCCCTTACTTATAAAGGCCAGTGCTGGTGGCGGTGGAAAAGGTATGCGTTTATGTTATGAATCATCAAACTTGGAACATGCTTTTTTACAGGCATCTTCAGAAGCGAAAACAGCTTTTGGGAATCCGTCTGTGTATTTAGAAAAGTTTATAGAGAACCCACGCCATATTGAAGTACAAATTATAGCGGATAAAAAAGGCAACGTCGCCCATCTATTTGAACGAGAATGCTCAGTTCAAAGAAATAACCAGAAAATGATAGAAGAAGCACCTTGTGTAAACTTATCCAAGCAAACCAAACAAAAACTCTATGATATGTCCATCAAAGCCGCAAAAGCAGTGGCTTATGAATCCTGCGGCACGATAGAGTACATTATGGATCGTGATGAGAACTTTTACTTTATTGAAATGAATACAAGAATTCAAGTAGAGCATCCAATAACTGAAATGATATCGGGAATTGATTTAGTTCAAGAACAACTAAGGATTGCACAAGCCTATCCTTTAAGTTTTAAACAAGAGGATTTACAGGTTAATGGCGTGGCGCTGGAGCTGCGAATTACTGCAGAGAACCCACTTGAGAATTTTAGACCCAGTTCAGGCTTATTAAGAAGTGTTCATTTTCCAGGAGGAATGGGTGTTAGAGTTGACTCGTTTATCTATGCAAACTATACACTTTTGCCTTTTTATGACTCGATGATTGCCAAAATTATTACTCATGCAAAAACACGGGATGAGGCGATAGAAAAATCCATTCGCAGCTTAGAGGAAATGGATATTGAAGGGATTGATACAAACATAGATTTTTTACTGGAGGTTCTTTTAAATGAAAAGTTCTTAGATCATAACTATGACACCTCACTGATTCAAAGTATTTTAGAAAGTAGGGTATTAAATGTTTAGAAATCTAAAAAACAAGAAAGATAAGGTCAATGAGTTAAAAAACTTTGACTTTCTCGACCATAAACTTCAAGTTCCATCCGGCTTATATGAAAAGTGTCCCCACTGTCATGAAGCAGTAGATAAGCTGACACTCAATGACAATCATCGCGTTTGTCCTAAGTGTGATTTTCATATGCGGATGCACATTGTCACAAGAGCCCAGCTAATCTTCGATGCCTTTCATGTATTTAATCATATACTGAAGTCTAAAGATCCTTTAAACTTCCCAGGTTATGAAGAAAAGTTAAACCGATTATCCAAGCAATTGGGTGTTTATGATGCTGTAGTGTGTGCTGAGGCCAGTATTGATAAGAAAGAAGTTATTGCGGTAATTATGGATCCAGATTTTATGATGGGTTCGATGGGGAGTGTTGTGGGTGAAAAAATAACACGAGCTTTTGAACGCGCTCAAAAACAGAAAAAACCGTTGATACTCTTTAGTGCTTCAGGAGGAGCCAGGATGCAAGAGGGGCTTATAAGCTTAATGCAAATGGCTAAGACTAGTGCTGCAGTCGGTAAATTTCAGAAAAATAAAGGTCTTTACATTGCGGTTTTAACCGATCCCACAACAGGAGGTGTCAGTGCTAGTTTTGCCAGTTTAGCGGATATTATCCTTGCAGAGCCCCATGCTTTAATTGGTTTTGCCGGACCGCGAGTCATAGCACAAACACTTAAAGAACCACTTCCAGATGGGTTTCAAACAGCAGAATTTCTGTTGGAACATGGATTTGTAGATAAAATAGTACCACGAAAAAAACTAAAGCAAACACTGTCTCTATTATTAGATTATCATGAGGTGAGAGGATGACAAAAAACATAGACGCATTAGAAAATGAAATCAAGCGCCTTAAAAAATCCGGCTTTGACACTTATGATTTAGAAGTGGGATTGAAGTCGCTTAAAAAAAGAAGCTTATCATCTTGGGATCGTGTATTACTTGCCCGAGACAATACACGTATGGGGTCTTTGGAATATATTCACAAGATTTTTGATAACTTTGTTGAACTGCATGGGGATCGTTACTTTGCTGATGATGGTGCCATTGTAGGAGGCTTGGGAATGCTCAATACTATCCCTTGTACGGTGATTGGGATTGTTAAGGGGAAAAGTACTGAAGAAAATATAAAACGAAATTTTGGGATGGTCCATCCTGAAGGATATCGCAAGGCCTTACGGTTAATGAAACAAGCAGAGAAATTTAATCGACCCATTATTACTTTTATTGATACCCCAGGTGCTTATCCTGGTATTGAAGCAGAAGAAAGAGGACAAGGGGAAGCTATCGCACAAAATCTATTACAGATGATGGAGTTTACGGTTCCTATTATTGCTATCATTATTGGAGAGGCAGGTAGTGGAGGCGCTTTAGCTTTAGCCGTAGCCAATGAAGTATGGATGTTAGAAAATGCTATCTATTCCATCTTATCACCTGAAGGTTTTGCTTCTATTCTTTTTAAAGATGCCACTAAAGCAAAAGAGGTAAGCGAGATAATGAAGATTACCAGTTTTGATTTAAAAGAGTTGGGTGTTATCGATAAAATAATAAAAGAAAATGATGATACAGTCCAAAAAATAAAAAGAACCTTGATAAAAACTTTGATAGATTATCGAAAAATGAAAGCAACGCGTATCCAAAAGGAACGTTACAACAAGTTTAGGAAGATGGGGAGTGTGATTCATGAGCGCCAAAATTATTAGTACAGGATCCTATTTGCCCGCTACAAAAATATCCAATCAGTCATTTGAATCCATTTTGGATACAAATGATGCTTGGATTCAGCAAAGAACAGGTATTCAAAATCGTCACTTTGAAACAGAGTCAACAACCCATATGGCGGTTGAGGCCGCAAAAAAAGCAATGCAAAATATTGATTATGAAACCATTGATTGCATCATAGTGGGAACTTATACCCCAGATTATCTTATCCCAAGTGTTGCTTCAAGTATTCAAAAGGTTCTAGACATAAAAAGATCAATCCCATCATTTGATGTGAATGCGGCCTGTTCAAGTTTTATTTTTGCGATGCATACCGCTCATGCTTTTCTAAAAGCAGGGATATACAAACGCATCTTAGTAGTAGGAGTTGATTTCAACAGTAAGACTTTGGATTTTACAGATCGCAGTACTTCCATTTTATTTGGGGATGGAGCAGGGGCAGTTGTGATTGAAGCATGTAATGAATCACTTTTTGATTCTATAATCCACTCTCAAAGCGACAAGCAGGACGTTTTGACATTAGAAAACTCCAGTGATTATACAAACCCATTTGTCACTCGAAATAAAAATATTCAACCCTATTTTCAAATGAAGGGATCAGAGGTCTTTAAGTTTGCAGTCTCTGCTTTAAGTAAAGGAGTCAAGGAAATCCTTCAAAAAAATCAATGCAGTATGGATGATATTGATTATGTTATTGCGCATCAAGCCAATCAGCGAATTTTAGAAGCAGGTGCAAAGATCCTTAAAACAGATGCAAGTAAGTTTGTAATGAACCTACAACAAGTAGCCAACACTTCCAGTGCCTCCATTCCGCTATTACTGGATGAAATGAATCAAAAATCATTATTAAAAAAGAAAATGAAAATTATTATGATAGGTTTTGGCGGAGGTTTAAGCTATGGCTCTATCTTATTAGAGTGGGCTTGACAAAAAATTCTAAAAACTATATAGTTTGATAGTCAAAGTAAAACAAAGGAGATTATTTATGAAAGAAAAAATTAAAGAAATTATTGCAGATATCTTAGATGTTGAAATAGAAACAGTAAAGGATGATGCGCATATCATTGACGATTTAGATGCAGATTCCATTGCTGTTATGGAAATTGTTATGGAAATCGAAGAATCATTAGATGTAGAGGTACCAACTGAAGATATCCTACAATTAAACACTGTAGGCGATATTATCGCTTATGTAGAGAAACAATGAAATTAGGTTTTATATTTGCTGGCCAAGGTCAGCAATTTCTATATATGGGTCAGGACTTAGCAAAAACGTATCCAATTGTAAAAAATATTTATGACCAAGCACAATCAATCTTAGGTAAAGACGTTTTACACTTTAACGAAGCAGAACTTGCTGAAACTCAAAATACTCAAGTAGCACTTTTTACATTATCTTATGCCTTGTCTAATATTTTAAAAGAACAGGGGATTCAAGCGGATATGGTGGCGGGTTTATCCTTAGGAGAATATAATGCTCTTTGCACAAGTGAAGTTTTAGATTTTAAAACAGCTCTTGAAATTATTGAGCAAAGAGGAGCACTTATGCAATCTGCATATGCACCTTTTGAGACAGGTATGGCGGCTTTATTGCGAACGGATCGAAATACGGTAAGTCATCATCTACAGGGAAGCAAAGTTGAAATATGTAATGTGAATACTCCATCTCAAATAGTAATTGGCGGAAAAAAAGAAGATTTAGATGCAATGTTAGTCCATTTGAAGAAGCATAAAATTCGAGCCGTGGCACTTAAGCTGTCTTCTGTATCCCATATGTCTCTTTTAAAAAATCAAAGTGAAGCTTTAAAAAAAATATTGGAACCTGTTGAGTTTAATAAACCAAGCATTCCTTTTATTAATAACGTGGAAGCACAGTTTCAACAAGAAAACTTCGCTGAGACCCTTTCAAGACAAATATCTGAAAGCACAGAGTTAGCAGCATCGATTCAGTTGATGATCGACCATGGCGTTACTCATATATTAGAAATTGGTCCCAAAAATACCATAGTTAAGTTTATCAAAGAAATTAATGATAGCATTGAAACATTTAATGCGTATGATGTCCCCAGTTTGAAAGAGAGTTTATTATGGATAGAAAAATCGCAATAGTTACAGGTGCCACCCAAGGAATCGGTTTAGCCGTAGCAAAGACCCTTGAGAAGGAAGGTTACTTTGTTATTGGAACCTATGTAAGTCATTATCATGCCGATTTTATTAAGTCGGTACAGACCCAGTATTTTGTTTTAGAACAAGTTGATGTATCACAATACGATGCGGTTGAAAAATTTGCTAAGATGGTAAAAAGTGAGTATGGATCGATTTCTTGTTTAATAAATAATGCAGGGATTGTAAAAGACAATTTGATCATGATGATGGATGAGAAGGAGTTTGATGCTGTAATGGATGTGAATCTGAAAGGAAGTTTTAATATGGTGAAACACTTTTCACGGCAACTTTTAGGTTCAAAGTCCGGTTCAGTAGTAAATATTAGCTCTGTAATTGGTGAAATAGGGAATATAGGACAAAGTAATTATGCAGCAAGTAAGGCGGGGCTTGTGGGATTTTCCAAATCCTTAGCGAAAGAGTTTGCCTTAAGAAATGTACGTGTAAATTGTGTTTCACCAGGATTTATCCAAACAGAAATGACTGCGAAATTAGACGATCACATTAAAGAAAATATATTAAAAAATATCAGTTTAAAACGTTTTGGTGATATCCAAGATGTTGCTAATGCAGTTAAGTTTTTGGTGTCTGATGATGCTAAGTATATTACCGGACAAACAATTAATGTTTGTGGAGGCTTGGTCATATGAGAAAAAGAGTCGTTGTTACGGGGATGGGTTTGGTAAGTCCTTTAGGTAATGATGTTAATACAGCCTACAACAATGCTATTGCAGGAAAAAATGCAGTTCAAACAATCCAATCCTTTGATACTGAAGCGCTAAAAGTAAAGATAGCTGCTCAAGTACAAGATTTTGATGCTTTAAAATATCTCAGTAAAAGGGAAGTGCGACGTCAGGATTTATTTTCACAGTATGCTGTGTATGCTTCCATAGAGGCGATGATAGATGCTGGGCTTTATGAAAAGCATAATGGAGATGATTTAGGTGTGATTATTGGTACAGGAATGGGTGGAATGCAGACTTTTGCTCAAGATCTGAACCGTGCTTTTAAAGGGGGATATAGTAAAATACAGCCCATGTTTATTCCCATGATAATACCAAATATGGCAAGTGGTAATGTTTCAATTGCAGTGGGAGCTAAAAATCATTCTACGGTTGTGACAACAGCTTGTGCAGCAGCAAGCCATGCTATTGGGGATGCGTTTCGTCATATCCAACATGGTTATGCTGAAATGATGCTTTGTGGTGGTACTGAGGCGGGAGTCAATCCCTATACCTTAGCGGGTTTTAATGCTCTTTCTGCCCTATCAACTACCAATAACCCTCAAAATGCTTCTCGTCCTTTCGATTTAAATCGGGATGGTTTTGTCTTGGGTGAAGGTGCGGGTATTTTAGTTTTGGAAAGTTTAGACCATGCACTAGCACGTAGTGCCAAGATTTATGCAGAAATTATTGGCTATGGCTCAACTTCAGATGCCTATCATATTACTGCCCCTTCAGGTGAGGGGGCCATTAAGGCTATGGAAAATGCACTCAAGGACGCTAATATTTCTTATACGGCCATCGATTATATCAATGCACATGGCACATCCACAGCTTTAAATGATAAGTTTGAAACAGAAGCCATTAAAACAGTATTTAAAGAACATGCCTCTAAGCTTAAAATATCCTCTACTAAATCGATGCATGGTCATGCTTTAGGTGGAACAGGTGGCATTGAAGCAGTTTTATCTATAAAAACCATTGAAAAGGGTATGATTCCACCCACGATTAATCTAGAACAAAGTGATCCTGAATGCGACTTGGACTATGTAGCAAATAAAGCAGTTCACCATGAAGTCAAAACAGTGATGAGTAACTCCCTAGGATTTGGGGGACACAATGCCATTTTAATCTTCAGAAAGTATGGTGATGCTGAATGCTAATGAATTCAAATGATATTCAAAAAATTATCCCTCATCGCTATCCATTTTTACTGGTAGATGCTGTATTAGAGATGAGTGATAGTCAAATTGTTGCTATTAAGAATGTTACAGCTAATGAGATGTTTTTTATGGGACATTTTCCTGAGAAGCATGTTTTACCTGGAGTTTTGATTATGGAAAGTTTAGCTCAGGCAGGAGCAATCGTACTTTTAAGTCAGAAAGAATTTTCAGGTAAGATAGCATATTTTGCGGGAATGGATAAGGTTAAGTTTAAACAACAAGTGCTACCTGGTGATACTATGGAGTTGCATGTAGAACTGGAAAAACTCAAAGGAGCAGTGGGTATTGCACAAGCTAAAGCGCTTGTAGCGGGAAAGGTTGTTGCGAGTGGAACACTTAAATTTGCAATTGGGATGTGATTTATTGTATATGCCCCGCATGAAAAAACACATGGACCATGAAATATTTTTAAACCGTATCTTAAGTCATGCTGAAAGAGAGCTTTACAATAAGCTTAAAAGCGAGAAACGAAAGTTGGAGTTTTTATGCGGTCGCTTTGCTGCAAAGGAAGCCTATGCCAAGGCGCTTGGATGTGGTATTGGCGAGGTTGATTTTCAGGATTTTGAAATCTTAAAAGATATCAACGGAAAACCAATCGCAAAAAATGCTCAGGTTAGTATTTCTCATGATGGTGATTATACAATGGCAGTGGTGATACTTTATGATGAAATTTAATATGTTTATAACACTTTTAGTCTTACCTTTTTACTGGATTAAATCGCAATATCTGAGACGTTTTGGATCAAAGTTTCAAATTCAGAAAGAAATGAAACGCTATTCCAAGCATTATTTAGGATTTCGTAGAATTAAAGTAGAAATCCATGGTTTTAAAGAAGATAAAGATCAAAACTATATTTTTATATGTAACCATCAATCGCATAATGATATTTTCGTTTGCTTAGCGGCAATTACTCAAAGTTTTCGCTTTATCGCCAAAAAAGAACTTTTCGAAAATTTTATTACAGGTACCTTCATGAAAATGAGTCAATCGTATCCTTTGGATCGAGATGACGCTAGAGAAAGTTTAACACTTTTAAAAAAGGCTGTAGCGGATGTAAATAATGGAGTTTCTGTTTTAGCATTTCCAGAAGGCACCCGCTCTTACCAAAAAGATCTGTTGGAATTTAAAGATGGGATGTTTTCAGTGTTAAGACGCGCCAAGGCTCCGATGGTCTTTATGTATATTAAAGAGAGTTATAACGAAAAGCAACATGTAATCCATGTCTATTTTTCGAAGCTGTTTCCTGCAGATAAGTACAATCATTTGAAAGGAAATGTCCTAAGTCAGTATGCATTTGAAGAAATGAATCGACTCAAAGTTCAAGCATATGCTAAACTGTAGAGGGGGTTTATATGAGAAAACTACGAAATACATTACTGATTATTTTAATCCTAGGCTTAACTGTAGTGTTTGCGATTGACTTAGCCAAAAGAAGCTCAAGAATTTTAATTAAGGAAGCCCATTATGATCGAGCTAAGACACAAGAGATGTTTGAAGCAATCAATAAAGAAAGAAAAGAACACAATCTACATGAATTAGCTTGGTTAGATTCTTTATCAAAGCCAGCAGATATTAGAGCTAAAGAACTTTATGAAAAAATGGGACATGAACGTCCAGATGGCACCCCATTTTATACGGTTCATGAGGATGCGATGGGTGAAAATGTTGCTCGAGGTTATAATACCGTGACTCTTGTGATGAATGGTTTTATGGACTCTGCGGGTCATCGTGATGCTATTCTGTCTGAAAAGTATCACTATGTGGCTTGTTCAGTTTATTATGAGGAAGGGACGTATTATTATGTTCAACTGTTTAATTAACTGTCCAGCTAAGTATCCTAATTGTATAATAGTGCGGGAGTTGTTATAATAATTAGGAAATGAGGTGACATGATTGACAGATAATAAGCTAAGTGATACCCGTCAAAAAATCATTGAAGTTATTAAAGAATCCAAAAGACATATGACTGCAGATGATGTGTATCTCGCTTTAGAACGAAAAAATGAAACAGTAGGGATTGCTACTGTCTATCGTAATTTAAATTATTTATATGATCATGGCTACCTTAGTCGCCTTAAGGACATGGAGTTGGGTTATATTTATGATTACAATCTTCACAAACATTATCATATGAAGTGTCGTGTTTGCCATAATGTTGTGGATCTTGAGATTCAACATCAAGATGCTTTAAATCAATTAGTTGAAAAGGAAACTGGAGCTATTTCGGTGACTCATGATATCTTATTTGAAGGTATCTGTAAAAAATGTCAAAATCAATAAAAATCACCTGTGAGGTACAATGAGTACACCCACAGGTGATTTTCTTATTTAGGGTTTTTGAGTAAGCGTAAGCTATTTAAAATAACTAAGATTGTACTCCCTTCATGACCTATAACACCTAAAGGTAAGTTAATAAAGTCAATGAAATTTGAAATAACTAAAATTAAAATAACTGAGAAAGAGAAAATGATGTTTTGCAAAACAATCTTTCTTAATCGCTTAGATAGATCAATAGCATAGCCTACTGATTGAATATCATTCTTAACTAAAATAACATCGGCAGCTTCCATAGCAATATCGGTACCACCACCCATTGCAACTCCAATGGACGCATTTGCAAGTGCTGGAGCATCATTAATACCATCACCCACCATGATTACAGTTTCATATTCATTTTCTAAATCTCGAATAATTTGCGCCTTCTCATCGGGTAAGGTTTGCGCTAAAATACGATCAATGCCTAACTCATTACCTATCTTTTGCGCTGTTTCCTGATTATCACCAGTAATCATGATTGTTTGGATACCTTGTGCTTGTAATTGCTGGATTAAGTCTTTTGCTTCAGGTCTTATTTTATCAATCAGTCCCAATGCTCCAACCATCTCATTATCAACTGCGACAAAGACAAGACTTTGACCTTCTTTAGCCCATTGTTTAGCTTGGGATACTAATGAGTCATTATGGTTTAAGATATAATCAAGTTTTCCTACATGATATTGTTGATTCTTATAAATACCCGAAACACCATAGCCTGATTTTTCTTCGACAGAGCTGACATCCTCAGTTTCACTGATTTGATATTTCGCCATTAATCCTGTAACGATTGCTCCTGCTAAGGGGTGGGTTGAATAACGTTCGATAGCAATGATAGCTTCAATAATATCTTGCTCATTTTTAAGTAATTCAATATTGCTAAGTGTTGGAACACCTTCTGTTAAAGTCCCTGTTTTATCAAAGGCAATTGCTTTGGTATCCATCATATTTTCAAAGTGAATACCCCCTTTAACTAAAATGCCTCGCTTAGCACCATTTGATATGGCTGATAAGGTTGCGGGTGTAACTGATGCGACCAGTGCACATGGAGAGGCAACAACAAGTAGAATCATGCCGCGATAGAATGCGGAGTTAAAATCTTCTTTGAAAAAGATAATGGGTATAATGATAGTCAAAGCAACAGCAAGTAAAACAACTCGTGCATACTTGTCTTCCATTTCATCTAAGAAACGTGCCGTTTTTGAAGGATAATTTTGAGCATCATCTACCATACGAACAATTTTCTGAATGAGTGTATCTTTAATATCCGTATCTACCATGAGTGTAAGGGGATGAGACATGTTCATCGTACCACCATAAACACTATCACCTATGGTTTTTTCTACAGGTAAAGACTCTCCAGTAATTGCTGCTTCTTCTAATGAAGAAGCTCCTTCAATAATCATTGCATCAGTAGGAATAATTTCTCCTACGGCCACTAAGATGACATCGTTGAGGTTCAAATCTGAAACTGAAACAACTTGAGTTGAACCATCTTCCAATCTCAATGTGGCTTCAGTGGGTTGTAGTTCCATTAAGGATGCAATTTCTCGCTTACTTCGATCTAAGGTTACAGCTTCCAGTGAACCTGCAAGTGCAAAAATGAAGATAAGGATGGCTCCTTCCATATAGTAGCCAATAAGGGATGCACCAATGGCTGAAAAGATCATTAAAAGTTCAACATTGAGACTTTTGTTTTCAATGGTATCCTTAATACCTTCTACTGTTTCTTCATATCCTCCCACTGCAATCGCAAGGATTAAAAATATGTTTTGTCCAGTAATCTGTCCAATTATCATTAAGATACCACTTAAGATAACGTGTTTAAAAAGTTTTATATTTTCCATATTCTCCTCCATTGATAATGATTATCACTCTTGATTAGTATAGCATAGCTCAAAGCAATAACAAGTACAACGCATAAAAAAAGAGGCAGTTGCCTCTAAAGCTTATTTGAGTTGGTTTATATAGTAGTCAATGATGGCTTGAGTTCCATAATTTTCATATCCTGCTTCCATCAAGCTTTCATAAATTGAAACAATAGACTCAACTACACTCAGTTTTAAATTTTCTTTTTCTTCTAAGAGTAAATTTAAATCTTTCACAAAGTGTTTGATAAAGAAGCCTGGCTCTTTATCATCCTGAATCATTTTAGGGCCGTTATTGGCAGCTTGCCATGAAGAAGCACTCCCACCAACAATGACATCGAGCATCGTATTAAGATCTAAGTTTTTGAGTTTTGCGTAACTAAGTGCCTCAGCAACACTACCAATTGCACCTGCAATTGCAGCTTGATTGGCTAGTTTTGCATGCTGACCATTGCCTGCTTCTCCAAGGTAGTTAACGGTTTTTCCCATGATTTTAAACAAAGGTAAGACTGTATCATATATATCTTTATCGCCACCGACCATGATGGATAAACTGGCATTCTTAGCACCCACATCTCCGCCAGTAACCGGAGCATCTAATACATTAAAACCGTGTGCCTTTCCTTCTTTATACAGTCTTGATGCTAAAGAAGGTGAGGAGGTGGTCATATCTATGAGAATCGCGCCTTTTTTTGCATGTTTGAATATTTCATTAAAACTCTCTTCAACATCCTTAGGATAACCTACGATAGTGAATATCACATCAGCATCTTTTACCGCATCCTCAATGGAAGTGTGGGCTGTGATTAAAGGTTCCAATGCTTTTGCTTTTGCATGTGTTCGATTATATGCATGTACCTCAAAGTGATGGTTTGCTAAATGGGAAGCCATAGGGGCACCCATAACCCCCGTACCAATCCAAGCAATATTTTTCATAATTTACCTCGTTTCTAATATTATTATATCATATCATCCTTTCATTGAGCTATGCTATAATAGGGTATAATTAAAGGAGTCGATTATGGAAAAATATGAATGGCGAAAAAGTGATAAGGCTATATATCTGCCCAAAAATAGTCCAGTATTAACCCATATTCCTACCTACAACTATTATACAATTGAAGGAGAAGGAAATCCCAATGATGCTAGTTTTAGTGCTTATATTGAAGTACTATATGCACTCAGTTATGGGGTGCGTATGGTGCATAAGACAGCCTTTAAACCTCAGGATTACTATGAATACACTGTATTTCCTTTGGAAGGTATTTGGGATTTAATGAATCCTTCATTAGGGTTTTCAAAGGACAATTTGAAGTATGATCCGTCAACCTGACTTTGTTGATGAAGTGTTTGCAAATGAGAATTTAAAGCGTGTTAAAGCAAAGAAGAGTCTTCCTTTATTGGACAAAGTAAAATTTGAAGCTGTGTCTGAAGGAAAAGTTGTACAAATGATGCATAGTGGCCCTTTTGATGATGAGGCTTTAAGTTTTGCAATTATTGATGAATTTTTAAAGCAACATAATTTAATTAGAACTACTTTAGTTCATAAAGAAATCTACATTTCTGATTTTAGAAAAACAAGTTCTGATAAATTAAAGACAGTTCTCAGAGTCTATGTTAAGTAAAAAGGGGATAAGTATGGAAGTTAGTAAAGCCACTAAGCAAGATATAGCTTGCTTAATGTTATTATATGAATCAGTGATTGAAGATATGCATCATCAAGGCTTGATGTTTTGGAATGAAAACTATCCTATCTTTGAAGTCAAAGAAGATGTCCTTAATAACAGACAATATGTGCTCAAATATCAAAAAGAGATTCTGGCAAGTTTTGCTCTCAACTTGGATAATCCAGGTCATGATAAAGTTTCATGGAGCGATAATAATGCATCTTTTGTTTATTTAGATCGTTTAGCTGTAAATCCAAAATATAAACGCCAAGGTCTGGCTTCCATGGCAATTCAATGTGCAAAAAATGTAGCATACTCCATGAATAAGCAGTATTTAAGACTCTTTGTAGCGTCCAGTAATACCCCTGCAGTAAACTTATATAAGAGTCAAGATTTTACATTGATTGAGGATGTCTTTGTAGATCGGGTGAATGGTTACATTTTAGAAGAGTGGGGCTTTGAAATAAAACTATGAAAAAGGAAATAAAATATATTTTAATTCTGCTACTTAGCTTAATTCTGTCAATTCAAGGTGTTTTAGCTCAAACTGAAGCAGTCATTGATTTTTCAGAAGCAAGTATTGAAGAAATCCAAGAGTATGTTGATGCAGGATTTCTCACTTATGAGACAATCACAAAGATTTATCTAGAACGGATTGAAGCCTATAGCGAGCAGTATCAGTCAATAATCACTGTAAATCCTCATGCACTTGATGAAGCACGTGCTTTAGATATTTTGTATGAAAATGAAGGAAAATTATCAAAATTACATGGAATACCAATAATTGTAAAGGATAATATTGATGTTAAAGGCTTGCCAACAACATCAGGTGCAAAAGGACTCTTGCAAAATATCGCTAAAGAGGATGCTACTGTAGTTAAAAACCTTAGAGATGCAGGTGCAATTTTTATAGCAAAAGCCAACATGGATGAGTTTGCTTTTAATGCAGGTATGTCAAGTTCAATGTTTGGATTGGTACGCAATGCCTATGATTTAAATATTTCTTCCTATGGCTCATCAGGAGGGACTGCTTCTGCTGTGGCTAGTAATTTAGCAGTAGTGGGATTAGGTACAGATACAGGAACTTCAATTCGAGTCCCTTCAGCTGCTAATAACTTATATGGTTTAAGACCTAGTAAAGATAGTGTGTCGGATCAGGGGATTATAAATTTCGAATTTCTAAGAGACACAGTTGGGCCCATGGCAAAGCATGCTGCTGATGCGAAGTTAGTCTACCAAATTATGTCAGGGAATACTGATGATACAAGCTATGACATGTCTCAACTTAGAATTGGTGTTTTAGTATCTGAAGTGGAGAAGGCGCCTCAGTTTATTAAAAAAATGGTTCAAGAAAAAATTGATATCTTAAAAGCTTCTGGCGTAAGTTTTGTGGACGTCTCACGTCCCAAGATTATTTATTCCTTTGATGCTAGTAATTTCTGTTATGACTTTAATCAATATATAAAGGGAACTGAGGGACCCATTCAATCACTGCAAGATTTGATAAACTCGGGTGGATACACACAATACATAGCGGGTTACTCTGGTTATTATTGTAATCATGATTATACGAAAACTTCAGATTTTAAAGCATATTTAAACATGAGGCAGCAAAATATCAAAAGTGCACAGACTTTCTTTGAAAATAACCAAATTGATGCCTTATTATATCCAACTTTAGCTGAAAAATTAAAACCACTCAGTTCCTCAATTTACAACGCAGTAGCATCGTACTCCTATGCAATTCCACCACAAACAGGATTTCCAGGTCTAAATATACCCATTGGATTTCATGATGGAGTCCCATATGGTATGGAATTAGTAGGGGTAAAAAACAGTGACTTAAAGCTTTTAGAGATTGCAAATTATTTAGATAGTGAAAGTCCAAGTTATCACTTGCCTGAAATCAGTCCCTCTCTTTACACTCCAATACCACAAATTGAAACCTTGCGTGAGTATATTGATAATTCGCACTTTGAACAAGAGTATCAGGAAGTACAAGAGTCCATGCGTTACTTCCTGGAACATTACCCTAATATGCAAGATCGATCAGCCACTGCCGATCGATTGATTGCTATATATAAGGAGGTTCCATCAGTTTTAGAAGACAAAAAACAGGTAGAAAATCAATTAAAAAAGTATAAGACACAAATAATCGCATCTGCCATCGTAGAAGTTGGACTCCTTGGAGTGCTGGTTTATTTAATAAAATTCAAAATTAATGTAAAATAAGTTGCTTTTTCGATTGTACTTGTAGGACACATGTGGTATTATTTATAAGCTTGATGACTGGGGAGTTCGTACCTCAAACGGCTAGCTCGGTTATGAAGGACTTAAAGAAAGGTGAGGAAATAACTATGTCAATGTTAACAAAAGATGAAAGAACAGCTATCATTAAAGATTTTGCTCGTAGCGAAAACGATACAGGTTCAGTCGAAGTACAAGTTGCGGTTTTAACAGAAGAAATTAACCGTTTAACTGTACATATGAAAGAACATAAAAAAGACTACCACTCAAACCGTGGATTGTTAAAGAAAGTTGGACGTCGTCGTAACTTATTAACATACCTACGTAATGAAGACGTGGTACGTTATCGTGATCTAATTACACGTCTAGGATTAAGAAAATAATTCTTGAGTTAATTACTACAAAAAAGAGCTTAATGCTCTTTTTTATTTTATAAAAGGAAAAAGATTATGAAAATAGTAAATAGAATTTCATGGTTTATTAAAGAAGAAAAATGGGCTTATATCATTGGGGTTAGTGCCCTTGGTGCTGTTGCACTCTTTAATTTACTACCGCCTTATATTATGGGGGTTATTATCGATAAAATTATAGCCGGAAATTTGACACATGAAACCTTATTATTTTATGTTTTAAGTCTATTTTTGATTGCTATTACAGTGTATGCTTTGAGATACCTCTGGCGCTTATTTATTTTTGGGACCTCATTTAGATTAGAGAGAAAGATGCGCTTGCGTCTATTTGAGCATTTTACTAAAATGTCGCCCGTATTCTTTCAAGACTTTAGAACAGGGGACTTAATGGCCCATGCTACTAATGATATTCGCGCGATTCAAAGAGTTGCTGGAAATGGAGTTTTACAGTTTGCAGATGCCCTTTTAACTGGAACATTTGTTTTGCTGGCGATGATCTTTAACATCAGTTGGAAAATGACTCTGATTGCAGTTTTACCCATGCCACTGATGATTATTGGATCTCAAAAATTAGGGAAGAGATTGCATAAATCATTTAAAATTTCTCAAGCTTCTTTCTCTGATTTAAATAATCGCGTGCATGAAAGCATCTCTGGAATAAAGGTTACGAAAACCTTTGGACAAGAGAGAGAAGAAATTGAAAAATTTGAAGAAGTCACTGAAGATGTCTATAAAAAGTACATGAAAGTAACATATTATGACACTCTTTTTAATCCGCTGGTTATGTTTGTTGTGACCCTAGTTTATGTATTGATTTTAGTTGCGGGTATCTACTTTATTCAAACAGGAGAAATCACAACTGGAGAACTCTCAACTTTTGTTGCCTATGTTCATACACTATTGTGGCCTATGATGGCAATTGGATTTCTCTTCAATACAATTGAGCGTGGTAATGCTTCATTTGATCGTATTGAAAATCTGATGAATATAAAAGAGGATATTGTCAATTTTGATAAAATTTCAATGAGTGCTTTTGAAGGCGATATCGAATTTAAGATAGATCATTTCGCATATCCTGATACACCTGAAACTCCCGCTTTAGAGTCCATTTACTTTAACTTAAAAGAGGGACAGACTTTAGGCATCGTGGGTAAAACTGGGAGTGGTAAAAGTACGCTTATCAAATTACTTTTAAGAGAATATGATGAGTATGAAGGTTCCATTACCTATAATAATGAAAATATTAAAGACATTAATTTACACCAACTAAGACAAGCTATTGGCTATGTACCACAGGATAATTTCTTATTCTCAATGTCAATTCTTGATAATATTCGTTTTGGAAAACCCAATGCTTCATTTGAAGAGGTAGTTGAAGCTGCAAGTATTGCTGGGGTTCATGAGGATATTATGGGTTTTGCTATGCAGTATGACACCATGATGGGCGAACGTGGAATTTCACTTTCTGGTGGACAAAGACAAAGAGTTTCCATTGCTCGTGCTTTATTGATGGAATCTAATATTCTTATTTTGGATGATTCACTCTCAGCAGTTGATGCAAAAACAGAAGCCTTAATTCTATCAGGACTTAAGAACAGTCGCAAGAGTAAGACCAACATTATTTTGGCCCATCGTCTCAGTGCCTTAAGTCACTCTGATTTAATTATTGTCCTTGAGAATGGGCGTATTGTTGAGCGTGGAACGCATGATAGTTTACTTAAGGATAAAGGTTGGTATGCCATGATTTACCAACAACAAGAACTAGTGAAGGAGCGTGAATCAGATGGAAGAGAATAATAGAACGCTATCTTTTAATAAGCAAGTGCAGGTTTTAAAGCGTCTTGTTTCTTCATTAAAAGTACATAAAAAAACCTTAATGTTTGGATTTCTCTTTGTTTCAATCTCTGTTGTATTTGACTTAATGGCTCCTTTAATCCAAAAAAATATCGTTGATAATTACGTATTAAAAGGTAATTTTGACATGAGTAAAATTGGATTTTGGATTGCTTTGTTTATTCTAAGTAGTATTTTATATACTGGGTTCAATTACTTGGGTACTATTACATTTCATAAATTGGGGAATCGTATTACTCAAACGATGAGAAATGATCTCTTTGTTAAACTTCAAGATATGGGGATGCGATATTTCGATCAAACACCTGTAGGGAGTTTGGTGAGTCGTGTCACCAATGACACAGAATCAGTGCAAGATATGTTTGTGAATGTACTTTCTGTCATCCTTATTAATATTATTGTGATTGTGGGTATTTTGATTGTAATGCTGAATCTAAATACAACCCTAGGAATTATTTGTGCTCTCTTTGTACCGATTGGTTTATTGTTTATTTATATTTATCAACGAATTAGTACCAAGTATTATCAAAAAGCACGTGAAAAGAACTCTCAAATCAATACTCGACTTTCAGAAAGTATTTCGGGAATGAAGATTATTCAAGAGTTTAACCAACAAGAGCGAATGATTCAAGAATTTTCAGACTTAAATAACGAATACTATGACGCATCCCTTAAAAACATGAAAATAGATAGTATTTTACTATCACCGGTAATTCATGTCTTAACCGCAATCTGTTTAGCGCTTATGATGTATATCTCCGGATTAGAAGCTATCTTACATAATACTGTTTCCATTGGGTCGATGATGGCCTTTGTAGAACTTATTTACAGATTGTTTGATCCTATGTTCCAAATTATGGATCGTTTGTCGATCTATCAACAAGCAATTGTTTCAGCAGATAGAGTCTATACCATTATGGATCATAAGGAAGTAACACCCCGACAAAATGCGGATGCTCATGCGGAAATATCCGATGCGAAAATTGAGTTTAGAAATGTCAGCTTTTCTTATGATGGCCACAATAATGTTTTAAACAATATTTCATTTACAATCAACCCTGGAGAAACCTTAGCCTTAGTAGGGCATACAGGAAGTGGTAAAAGCTCTATCATCAATGTAATGATGCGCTTCTATGAATTTTATGAAGGTGATATTTTGATTGATGATGTGTCAATCAAAGATTATCCTATTGAAGAGTTGAGAAAAAAGATGGGGTTAGTATTACAAGAACCTTTTATTTACTTTGGAAGTATAAAAGATAATATTCGGCTACTTAATGATTCTATTAGCGATGAAGCTATAGTGGAAGCAGCTAAATTTGTCCAAGCCGATAGTTTTATTGATAAACTGGATGAAAAGTATGACACAGCTGTTATCGAGGAAGGGGCTGCATTTTCTACTGGACAAAAGCAATTACTGGCATTTGCTAGAGCCATTGTTGTAGATCCTAAGATTTTAATCCTTGATGAAGCAACAGCAAACATTGATACAGAAACAGAAGGTTTGATTCAAAAAGGACTTGAGAAAATTAGACAAGGTCGCACGACCATAATGATTGCACATAGACTCTCCACCATTCGCGATGCAGAGAAAATCATTGTCCTTGAGAAAGGTGAAATTATAGAAGAGGGCAATCATGAAAGCCTCATGCAACGTCAAGGCGTTTACTATGGCATGATTGAACTTCAAAAAAATGCGATGTCTATTGAGTAATGAGGTTATATATTAAATATGGATTGAATTCTTAACGCAAGATTTCAATCCTTTTTTTATGCTTAATGGTAGTCCAAGTAATATTAAAGACAGATAATAATATAGGAAACTCCTCATTTCATACACTAGAAATTATATACTATATTTCTAAGATGCTGTGTTGACTTAAATATGGCGGGTAAAATCTAGTGCGAGCTGCTAAAAAGAAAGTGTGGGAGTGAATAGACTCTTTTTTTAGAGTCCCTTTAACAAAGACGAAAGATAATCAATAAACAGTGTAAACAAGATAAAAGTGTGTTAAAATGTACTAGATAACAGAGGTGGAAAAATGAATAAGAAAGTATTTAGCTTAGATTTCATCGGTGCTAATTTAACCGTTGAAACAGGTGAAATTGCGAAACAGGCTGGAGGGTCTGTTCTAGTCCGTTATGAAGATACTGTAGTCTTGTCTACTGCAACAGCAAGTAAGCAAGCGAAAGACCTGGACTTCTTTCCTTTAACAGTATTATTTGAAGAGAAACTATATTCCGTTGGTAAAATCCCAGGAGGCTTTTTAAGAAGAGAGGGAAGACCCAGTGAACATGCAACTTTAACATCACGCTTAATTGACAGAACAATTCGTCCATTATTTGCGGATGGTTTTAGAAATGAAGTTCAAGTTGTGAATACAGTTCTATCAGTAGATCATGATTACTCAGCAGATATGGCCGCAATGTTTGGGGCATCTTTAGCACTTTGTGTTTCTGATATTCCTTTTAATGGTCCCATTGCTGGGGTAACCGTAGGCTTAATTGATGATGAACTAGTCATTAACCCTAGTGTCGAAGAAATGCAACGTTCAATTATGAACTTAGTTGTTGCAGGAACCAAAGATGCCATCAACATGGTTGAAGCAGGGGCTCAAGAAGTATCAGAAGAACGCTTCTTAGAAGCTATGTTATTTGGACATGAATATATTAAAATGCTATGTGATTTCCAACTAGAGATTGCTAAAGAAGTTGCAAAAGAAAAAGTTGAAGTCGTTCTTTATGAAGTGCCTCAAGAGATTCGTGATGAAGTCAATGAATTAGTTGAAACAGATTTACGTGCAGCAGTTGCTTTAGAGGGTAAACTCAATCGTTATAATACAATCGATGAGTACAAAGCTAAAGCACTTGAAGCTTTTGAAGCAAAAGAGTATGAATCAGACAAAGTGAAAAATCAGACACTTAAATTTGTAAAAGAAGTAACAGATGGCATTGTGGAAGATGAAGTACGTCGTTTAATCGCGATAGAACATATTCGTCCAGATGGTCGTGCTCCTAAGGAAGTTCGTCCTTTAAACTCACAAATTGATTTACTACCCCGAGTACACGGTAGTGCTTTATTTACTCGTGGTGAAACCCAAGTTCTTTCAATCGCAACATTGGGAGCGATGGGAGATACCCAAATCATTGATGACTTAAGTGATGTAGAATCAAAACGCTTTATGCACCACTATAACTTCCCACCATTTTCAGTAGGTGAAACAGGAAGAATGGGTGCACCTGGTCGTCGTGAGATTGGTCATGGGGCATTAGGTGAAAGAGCGATTAGTTATGTACTTCCAAACGAAGTAGATTTTCCTTATGCAATTCGTGTAGTATCTGAAGTATTAGAATCTAATGGATCCTCCTCACAGGCAAGTATCTGTGCTGGTACCATGGCCTTAATGGCCGCTGGTGTCCCTATAAAAGCACCTGTTGCAGGGATTGCAATGGGAATGGTTCAATATGGTGAACATTATACGATCCTAACTGACATTCAAGGAATGGAAGATTTCTTTGGAGATATGGACTTTAAAGTAGCAGGTACCGAAAATGGAATTACGGCACTTCAAATGGATATCAAAGTTGAAGGCTTAAACGAAGAGATGCTTCGTGAAGCTTTAGCTCAAGCACATATTGGTCGCCAAGAGATTATGGCAAATATGATGAGCGCTATTGACACTCCAAGAGATGGCGTTGCTAAGTATGCACCTAAGATTGCAAAAATGAAAATTGATGTCGATAAGATTCGTGATGTAATTGGTCAAGGCGGTAAGGTCATTAACCAAATTATTGAAGATTCAGGAGATGTTAAGATTGACATTGAAGATGATGGTCGTGTTGTAATTTATCATACTGATCAAGAGATGATTGATAAAGCAATGAGCATGATTGAAGCAATTGTCAAAGAAGCAAAAGTAGGCGAAATCTACGATGCGAAAGTAGTTCGTATTGAGAAATTTGGTGCCTTTGTTAACCTATTTAAAGGAACTGATGGCCTGCTTCATATTTCAAAGATTGATCATAAGCGTGTCGAAAAAGTTGAAGATGTCTTAAAGCTTGGAGACATCGTTAAAGTTAAAGTCACTGAAGTGGATGATAGAGGTCGTGTGAATGTATCACGAAAAGATCTTCTACCTAAACCCGAGAAAAAAGTAACTGAAACAAAAGAAGAAGCATAAAATCAAAAAGAGCGAACACATTCTAATAAGGAAGACCTTATCTAGAGTGTTATCGCTCTTTTTTTATACCTAAATTTTACTTTTACGTGATACTATTACTTGTAATATCAAACCCAGAATCAATGATATACCAACACTTAGCATCCAAATTTCAAATCCAGGGTGATGATTGAGATGATATATCTGTTCAGCACTCATACCATCTGTAATTTTTAATATGTTTTGCTCACTAATAGTGTTTCCTAAAAAGTTTCCTAGAAAGATACCTCCACTAATTCCAAGAAATAAGACAAAGGATGCGGCTTTATAGTTCATTCCTAAAAGGATTAAGGGTAGAAGTGTTAACACAAGAGTAAATTTCCAGTTGTGTAAGGCCCACTGAAATAGGTACTCATTTTTAAACAATAGGATTGATGCTAGATAGATAAGACCAAAAATCACAGCTTCAAATAAGAAATACTTAACATTTTTAAGAGTCATTGATACAACCTCCTTTACTAAACTATACCCCCAAGATGCTATATTTACAACAGAACTGGCTTGTATCACCCCACCAAAAATAAGTATCATAGTTTTATTTTATTGATTAAGCATAAAATTGTATGATTATGATAGAATGAATACAGCTTTAAAAAGCGAATGTTTTTTGAGGCGCGTTGATAGATTTTCACAGGTAAACTGATTTAAAAGTTTCCTGTTTATATATATTATTTGTGTAAAGTTAGGTGGAAAATTTGAGTCGATTATATAAATTCATAAACCTTCTTGCTGCAGTATTGTTTTTGGGTATCGCTTGTGTGGGATTTTTTGTTCCTATACTGCCAAGTACCCCCTTTATCCTATTAGCTTCTTATTTCGCACTAAGAGGTTCTCATCGATTGAATGAATATATCAAAGGTACAGAAATGTATCATATGGTACTTTTTATAGAGGAAAAAGCAATGCCAATGAAAGTTAAGAAGCGTATTTTAACACTAGCAACCTTGATGTTGATGGTACCGTTTGTTTTGGTAAACTCAGTAAGTTTTAGAATATTTATGATAACCTTATTGTCATTAAAGTATATCTATTTCTTAAAAGTTATAAAAACTAAAGAAGAGGTCGACCATGATTGATAAGAAATTACTAGGGATATTACCAGAAAATGTTAGTAATATTAAAAAGGTAGTTTTATTCAAACTGATCGCATTATGTGCAAGTATTGCGATTATAATTGGGTTTCAACAAATGTTTGACCAAAAGATACATAATTACCTTTTATGGGTGATTGTTTTAAGTGTGTTTCTTTTAATAAAGTTGACATTTTATACACTTGCCCAAAAGCAAATTGTTCAGACCTCCAATAACACTAAAACTCACTTACGAAAACTTCTGTATCAAAAATTAAATCAACTCGGAACTTCTTTTCAAGGGCGCATTGATGTTTCTAATATCTCACAACTTTTAACAGAAGGAGTGGATCAGCTGGAGGTATATTTTGCTTTATATCTACCTCAGTTTTTCTATGCGATGATAAGTCCAGTCGTGCTTTTCTTGGTACTATCATTCACCAGTTTGAAAGTTGCCTTAATCCTTTTAGTGTTGGTACCCTTAATTCCAATTTCAATTATTTTTGTGCAAAAAATAGCGAAGAAGATATTAAATAAGTACTGGGACTCCTACTTGAATTTGGGATCGAGTTTCTTAGATAGTATGCAAGGCCTTTCGACCTTAAAATCCTTTTCAATGGATGACATGATGCATCAAAGGATTCGTGAGGAGTCTGAGAGTTTTCGAAAAGCAACCATGCGTGTTTTGATTATGCAACTCAATTCTATCTCTGTAATGGATTGTGTCGCCTATGGGGGTTCGATGTTAGCAATTGTGGTAGCGTATATAGAATGGAATCATCAGCGTATTTCTTTTGGGAGTTTCATCCTTTTCGTATTAATATCATCCGAGTTTTTCATACCCATGCGCTTATTGGGCTCCTACTTCCACATCGCGATGAATGGTGCAGCTGCATCAGATAAAATATTTAATTTTCTAAATCTTACTCATGAAGAAAATAACGGATTAATCTTAGAAAAAATTGAAATGATTAAAGCGAAAGACTTAGATTATGCCTACAACGAAAAGAAGGTCCTTTCCAATCTCAATTTTACGATCAAATCCAATACTAAAGTGGCTTTTGTTGGAAATAGTGGATCGGGTAAAAGTACTTTACTTGCCCTTTTGGCACGTCAATTAAAAACTGATGACTTATATGTTAATACCCAATCCATTCAAAATTTTAACTTGGAATCCTACTTTGACTCAATTACTCTTGTGAGCTCCAAATCAGAAGTATTTAAGGGAAGTTTTCGATCTAACTTGGAAATGAGTGGTGTCTGCGATGAAAGGCGTATGATTGAAGTACTAAAGCAAGTACAGTTGTTAAATTATATAGAACAAAATGACGGATTAGATAGTGTAGTGTTAGAGCGCGGTAGTAATCTATCAGGAGGGGAGCGGCAACGTTTAATTTTAGCACGCGCTTTGTTGAAGGATGTTGATGTCTTCTTATTGGATGAGATTACTTCTAATGTGGATGTTGAAAGTGAAAGAATTATTATGGATGTGATTCATAATTTGAGAAATAAAACAATCATTATGGTGTCCCATCGATTGAAAGTGATTGAGAATTTTGACCAAATCTTTGTCTTGGAAGAAGGTCAAATTAAAGAAAGTGGGACACATGAATATCTTATTCAAAAAAATGCGCTTTATGCACATTACTATCAAACACAAAAGAGATTGGAGTGTTCCTATGACTAAACGAAACGTATTTAAGATGATGTTTCAACTTCTTGCTCTTGTACACTCACTAATTATTTATATGATATTTGCAGTAATATTTGGTGTCTTAGGACATCTTTCTGCCATCTTAATCCCAGTATTAGGTGTGAGCTTAATTGTCTTTGAAACACAAAGGAAACTCATACTCATTGTGCTGATCAACTTGGCGCTGTTGCGAGGCGTCTTTCGGTATATTGAGCAGGCATTGAATCATGAACTGGCCTTTCGAGTCTTAGCACAACTAAGGGACAAAATCTATAAAAAAATGCGTCAACTGGCTCCTGCGAAACTGGATAGCGCCGATCGAGGAAATCTTATTTCCCTTATCACAGGAGATATTGAGCATCTCGAAGTATTTTTTGCGCATACGATTTCTCCGGTCTTCATTGCCCTAATAGTTAATGGGATTGTTGTTAGCTTGATGTTCAGTCAATCGCGTATCTTTGCTTTAATTTCATTTGTTTCCTATCTATCAGTGGGTATTATTATCCCAATTTATTTTAGTATGAAAGCAAGAGATTTAGGGATAGAGTATCGAAATCATTTGGGTTCTGTGAATAGCTTTGTATTAGAAAGAGTGATGGGAGTCTTTGATATTTTGCAATTCGATCAACAAATAGAGAGTCTTAACCAATTGGAAAACTTATCTAAAAAACTGAATCAATCACAAAAGGATATGAACTATTACACGATTAAGAATCATATCTTTGTAGAACTCATTATCTTTGTTTCCAATATTCTGCTCATTCTTTTTGGCATAAAACAAGGATATGCAGTTGAACTGATAGCCTTGAGTTTGACACTGCATACCAGTTCTTTTGGTCCAGTTATTGCCCTGGCCAGTCTTGCAAATAATATGTATCATACTTTAGCAGCAGGGGATCGCGTTTTAGATTTATTAGATGAGAAACCCCAAGTTTCTGAAATAGTTAATAGAGATAAGGTCAAAGAGATTCAAGAAGTAGCGCTTGATTCTGTGAGCTTTTCATATGATGAAAACGTGATTTTAAAAGATGTTAACCTTCTCTTTGAGGAAAAAGTGATCTATGGCATACAAGGAGAATCAGGGTCTGGTAAATCTACGATATTAAAGTTACTAATGCGTTACTATGATGTAGATAAGGGTCAGATTTGCTTTAATCACCAAAACATTAATCACATAGCATCTTCTTCATTAAGAGATAGGCAAGCCTATATGTCTCAAACTACAGATTTATTTACCATGAGTATTCGCGATAACATCCGCATAGGTCGATGGGATGCTTGTGAAGATGAAATCGTAAAGGCTGCTAGGAAAGCAGGAATCCATGATTTTATTATGTCTTTAAGTAGTGGCTATGATACCAATGTAGCACAGTTTGGGAGTTCACTTTCTTCAGGCGAAAGACAGAGAATCGCTTTAGCCCGTATCTTTCTCAAAGATTCTAATTTCATAATTTTAGATGAGCCAACGAGTCACTTAGATAGTTTGAATGAAGCAATGATTCTAAACAATATTAAAGAACATACTCAAAATAAGCTTGTACTCTTAACTTCCCATCGTGAGTCCACCTTAAGTATTACGGATAAACGTATTTTCATGAAGCAGAAGACAGTGCTTAAATCAGGTTAAGTATATGAGAAAGCAAGGTCGTAAAGGACCTTGCTTTTTAAGTTATATTGGAAGTGTAATACTCAAGTATGCTTTTGTGAATCGCATCAATATCAAAGTGGGTTTCATGGGTTTGAAACACCAGTTCTTCCTTTGAATAACGGGGTAGGACATGGACATGATAGTGGAAAATAGTTTGTCCGGCAACAGGGTTAGCGTTTGTTAAAATATTGACGCCTTTAGCGTTAAAAATTTTGACGAGATCTTGTGCAATCTTTTGAGCTACACAATTAACCTTCGCCACAATTTTAGGATCTGCGGTTAGCACCGATTCTGTGATTTCCTTGGGAATGACCAGGGTGTGGCCTTTGGTATTTTGTGATAAATCTAAAAATGCGAGTACTTCATCATCTTCATATACAATTTTAGATGGAATTTCTTTATTAGCAATTTTTTTAAATAGCTGATTCATGTGTAACGCTCCTTTACTTTATTATATCACAGCAGTAAGAAGAGAAGAAAGTGTAAGAAAAAACCACGATTTCGTGGTTTTTATTTAATGAAGTTTGAGTATTGCGCCATGAATGCATCATGCAAATCTTGGTCATAAATTTTAAACTTATGTTCTTTGAAAAGTTTGGCTAAGTACTCATTAGTTAAGGTGTTATCTTTACTGAAATGATCTACTGCTTCAGCTCTTAATGCTTCTGTATCTACAGAGACAACTTCAGCAATATAGGCTACATCACCTTTGCTGCCATTAACGACTTCTGTTAATAAGCCAGTTTCTTCTGCAGCTAGGATTTTATTCAGTATGCTTGTATCTAGTGAGGAAATTTCACTTACAATGATTTCGTCTCCTTGATAGTTGGATTTTTCGGAATAT
The DNA here is from genome assembly GCA_964653415.1 of uncultured Erysipelothrix sp. Classification (GTDB taxonomy): domain Bacteria; phylum Bacillota_I; class Bacilli_A; order Erysipelotrichales; family Erysipelotrichaceae; genus Erysipelothrix. The sequence continues at coordinate 51,441 of CAZZFJ010000003.1, forward strand.
TCTTCGCCCAATGTTTTTAGGTCGCTTCCAGCCTTAGCTAGCTCTAAAACTTTCTTACCATCCTTAATATCGACTTCTAAGACACGTACTTTACGAGGTCTTTTCTTCGATAGGCTTTCATAATTTTTATCCATGGCTTGAGCAACTGCTGATTGGATTCTTGCAATATCTTTGATGACTCCTTCAACATAAGCTTCTTCTGAATCAAAGCCATTGGCTTTAATGGTGAGTTCGAAATTTTCGCCCATTAATTTTTTAGCTTCAGTAAGGATATCTTGGACAATCTTATCGAAGACTTCATCTTCTTCTACAATTTGTTTCATTAGCATTTTCTGTGCTTCAGAATATAAGATTGTTGCACTGCCGCTGCTTAAGCGCATCGCTTCAAATACATCGGCTTCTTTAATTTCTTTACCATTGATTGTAAATAAGAGTTCATTGGATGTTGGTTTTAATTTAGCTTCGGAGCATCCAACTAATACAAAAAGTGTGACTAATAAAAGACTTAATTTTTTCATTAGTTATCCTCCTTGTCTAAACCTAATAATTTTTTAATACGGTTTTCGACATCGCTTGAAGCGAATTCAATGTTTAACTTTTCTGCTTGTTCCCAGATAGCTGCGCTAACAATATCTTGGTGATCTTCTTCGATTTCCATGAAATAGTCCGCATCTTTGAGGAGTTTTTCAAAATTATCTTCAACAACTACGATTCGGTGTTTTCCATAATCGGATTCTACCCAATCACTGACTTCATCTTTTTCAAGGGTTAACATGGCTTCAAGGAAGGGTTTAACTAAGTTTGCATTCGCATCTACAACACCTATGTTTCCGCCTTGTTGTGCAGAACCAGTATCATCAGAGTATTGACTTGCAACTTCTTCAAAGGGGGTTTTCTTTTCTAAAGCTTCATCTACTTTTTTGATTTTTTCTAATTCAGCATCGCTTGGGTTTTTCGCATCAGCGATTTTGATTAAAATATGACTCACTTTGCGTGGTTTGTTTTTCTCAACGTCTGCTTTGAAGAGTTCATCATATTTTTCCATAAATTTAGCGCTGATAAATTCTTGATATTTTGCTTCATTTTCATAAAACATAGCTAAATCATCAATTCCTGTATAGCCCATCGCTACCAGTTCAGCATTAGCTTGATCTAAACCTTTTTGGCCTTGAGCTTGCTTAATGTAAGTGATGAAGGATTCTGCTTTGAATTTTGAATCTGCTTGAATATCTTCAGAGGCTTCCATATTTGATAAGAGTTCACGTCTAAAGATTTGATAAAGTGCTGAATCACCTAAGCTTTCATCTAAGGCTTTTTCATAATCTTTAATAAAGTAGTTTTCACCACCTATAGAGAAGACGACTTGTTCGCCATTCACTTTTTTTGATTTCACTGCATTTTTTGATTGGTCATTAACATAAAACACTGTTGCGATTATAAGCATGAGTGCAACTACGATTATAAACCAATTCTTTTTTAATTGTTCGGACATAATTTCCTCCTTGGTCTAGTTAATTATAGAGTATTTAAAACTTCAATGCAAGATACATAAGCTCAGCGCCCATGTGAATTTGTGTTATAATAATGAAAGTATAGAAATGAGGCGAAATGATGTCAGGTTTAGTTATAAAAGATTTACATGTGTCCATTGATGGACATGAAATATTAAAGGGTGTTTCATTGGAAATTAAACGCAATGAAATCCATGCGATCATGGGACCCAATGGGAACGGAAAGTCTACTTTATTATCCACAATTATGGGGCATCCTCGTTATGAAGTGACTCAAGGTAGCATTACATTAGATGGGGAAGATGTCTTAGAAATGGAAGTAGATGAACGCAGTAAAGCAGGTCTGTTTTTAGGAATGCAATATCCACAAGAGGTATCTGGAGTTACCAATGCTGATTTCTTAAAATCCGCAATCAATGCACGAAGAGAGACACCAATTGGACTGTTTGAGTTTGTGAAGGAAATGGAAGGTAATATTGATAAATTGCGCATGAAAAAAGACTTGGCCCATCGCTATCTAAACGAAGGATTTAGTGGGGGTGAAAAAAAACGTAATGAGATATTACAGATGTTAACCTTAAAACCTAGCTTTACCATGCTTGATGAGATTGATTCAGGTTTGGATATTGATGCTCTTGGAATTGTAGCTTCAGTTTTAAAAGAGGCACAGGATGAAAGAAAAATGGGTCTTTTAATTGTCTCTCATTATGAACGTTTCTTTGAGTTTATAGAACCAACTCATACTCATATTATGATGGATGGGAAAATTGTGTTGTCTTCAGATAAATCATTAGTTACAAAAATTGATCAAGAAGGTTATGACTGGATTGATGCTAAGCGGGCTGATGAAAAAGTTCATCAAAGACCCATTTCCCAAGCTTCTAAAGCCTTAAGAGAGCTTGTAGGTGAATAAGATGCAAACGTTACATTATGCATCAGGTCCCCATCTTCTAGAAATCCAAGTGAAAGAGGATTTAAATCTTGAGTTGCACTTTGAAAAGAACTCCAAAGGTAGCTTTATCTTAAAAATTGAAGGTCAAGGGAATCTAGATTTAAAAGTTAACTTTGAAAGGGGTAGTTCTTGGAGCTTTTTAGCTTTAAATAAAAGTGAACAAGAGTTGAATATAAAAGAACATTTTACTTTAGATGCGCATGTCGATTTGAAATTAAATTATGGTGAATTGTCCCATGGAATTAGCATTAAAGACTCAGTATATGAGTTTATTGGTCAAGATTCTCATTTAAATTTAAAAGGTGCTAGTATTGTTTTCAATCAATTAAAATGGAAGCTTAAAGCCTTACATCATGCAAAACGAAGTTTTGCGCATCTTGATAATCATGCTTTAGTACTAGAAAATGGGAAGCTGGTAATTGAAGTGAGTGGACAAATTGATAAGGGATATTCTGGATCAGAAACTCATCAAATGACTCGAGTCATGAACTTGGGTGAGTCCATAAATGCACTGGTATTTCCCAAACTTTTAATTGATGAAAATGATGTCGCTGCCTCTCATGCAGCTGCGGTCGGACAACCCAATGAAGAACATATTTATTATCTGCAAGCGCGTGGCATTGATCGAACAGAGGCATTAAAACTTCTAATGAAAGGTTATTTATTGCCCATTACAGAAGATATCGAAAACAAGGCCATTAAAACAGAACTTATTGAAGAAATTGAAGCGAAGGTGAATGCACAATGGACTTAAGACAGCAGTTTCCGCTTTTAAAAAATAATCCTAGCTTGATTTATTTTGATGCAGCGGCAACATCTTTAAAACCTCAATCTGTGATAGATGCAGTAGTCAATTATTATACCAATCTATCCGTAAATGTTTTTCGTGGTGATTATGACTTGTCGCAAAAAACTAGTGCACTTTATTATGGTGTTAAAGAGAAAACTGCTCGTTTTTTAAATGTTGATGCCAAAAATATTATTTTTACCTCCGGAGCCTCAGAATCGCTTAATATGGTAGCCAGTGGATTTGGTAGCGAAGTTTTAAAAAAAGCAGATGTCATTTTAGTCAATGAAGCAGAACATGCATCCAATATCCTTCCTTGGTTTAAACTGGCTCAATCCATAGAAGCTGAAGTAAAATTTATTCCAATTACCAATGGACAGCTTGATTTAAAAGCCTTAAAAGATTTACTTGAAGAAGGGGCTAAAATTGTATCTTTAGCGCATGTTTCTAATGTTTTAGGTGTTGTTAATGACATTAAAGAAATAGCGAAACTAGTACATCAGTATGATTGTTATTTGATTGTAGATGGTGCTCAAGCTGTGGGACATTTTGAAATAGATTTAAGGGATCTGGATGTAGATTTCTACTGCTACAGTGCGCATAAAATGTTTGGACCTACAGGAGTTGGGGTTCTGTATGGAAAGTACGAACTTTTAGAAATGATGAAACCGCTCCAGTATGGGGGTGGCAGTAATGCACGTTTTAATCTTTGTGGGGATATTAGCTTAAAAGGAATTCCAGAACGTTTTGAATCTGGGACCCCCAATATTGAAGGTGTTTTAGGATATGGTGCTGCTCTTGATTTTATTCAAGAGATTGGCCTTTCTAAAATAGAAGCTTATGATCATGAGCTTGCAGATTATTTACTGACACAAATGAAAAAACTCAATCATATTGAAATCTATAATGTTTTTACGGAAATGGCCTTAGTTACTTTCAATGTAAAAGGGATTTTTGCTCAAGATACAGCAGCTTATTTGAATAGTTTTAATATTGCTGTGCGTTCTGGATCGCATTGTTCTAAACTTGCGAGTGGAGTTTTAAGTGAAGAGAATACTGTTCGCCTTTCCATGTCCATTCATAATACCAAAGAAGACATTGATCGTTTTATTGAAGTAATTCGCGATATTACTCTAGAAAAAGCGATAGACTTATATATTTAGGAGGGAAATCATGTTTAATGATCCCAATTTCGCACGTCAAGTGATCATGGATCACTATGAAAATCCGCGTAATAAGCGCTATGAAAAAGACTATTCGTCTCTAAGGATGGATAGCGATTCGTGTATTGATGATATTACAATTCAAGCAAAAATAAAGGATGGAATCATTGAAGATATCGCTTTTGAAGGTACTGGTTGTACTATATCAATTGCCTCCACTTCAATGATGAGTGAGCTTTTAAAAGGCAAGTCTTTAGATGAAGCGCGTATGATTTCAAGTGAGTATTTAAAAATGATTCGCCTTGAAGATTATGATGAGAAGATTTTAAAAGAATCCGTTGTATTTAAAAATGTAGGACGCCAAGCCAATAGGATTACCTGTGCAACCTTAGGGTGGCGAGGTATCAATGGTCTAATGAATGAAAGTGAGGGTTTGAATGACTAAGATTAGTGATAAAGAAAGACTTCCCAGTACAGAGTATCAATATGGTTTTAAAGATGATATTGATGCTGTTATTCAATTTGATAAAGGCTTAAATGAGGAAGTCATAAAAGAAATATCTCGATTGAAAGAAGAACCACAATGGATGCTTGACATTCGTTTGAAAGCATATCACCATTTTGTTCAACGTGAGATGCCCAAGTGGGGTGCTGACCTTTCTGAAATTGATTTCGATGAATATATTTATTATCTTCGTGCCAGTGAGCGTATGGAAACACAATGGGAGGATGTTCCTGAAAGTATTCGGGATACCTTTGCTAGATTGGGGATACCTGAAGCTGAAGCTAAGTTCTTAAGTGGCGTCGCCACTCAGTATGACTCAGAGATGGTATATCATTCGATGATGAAGGAAGCAAGTGATAAAGGTGTTGTTTTCTTAGATATGGACAGTGGTTTAAGAGAATATCCAGAACTTGTAAAACAATATTTTGGAACACTGGTCCCATTTGATGACAATAAATTCTCAAGTTTGAATACAGCTGTTTGGTCTGGTGGTACCTTCATTTATGTACCTAAAGGAGTGCATTTGGATAAACCACTGCAGTCTTATTTTAGAATCAATGCTGAAAGTATGGGGCAATTTGAGAGAACTTTAATCATTGTTGATGAGGGTGCAGATGTTCATTATGTTGAAGGATGTACCGCTCCGATTTATACCCAAAGTTCCATGCATGCAGCTGTAGTTGAAATATTTGTTCATGAAAAAGCCAAGTGTCGCTATACTACCATTCAAAATTGGTCTAATAATGTCTATAACCTTGTGACTAAAAGAGCTAAGGTAGAGGCATATGGTCAAATGGAATGGATTGATGGTAATATCGGTTCTTATAAAACCATGAAGTATCCTGCCTGTTATTTGGTGGGTCAACATGCTAAAGCAATGACAATCTCTATTGCAGTAGCAGGAAATAATCAGGTCCAAGATACGGGCGCAAAAATGTTTCATCAAGCACCGTATACAGAAAGTAACATTGTTTCTAAATCAGTGTCTAGAAATGGTGGAGAAGTTAACTATCGTGGAATTGTTCATTATGATAAGAATGCAATTCTTGGAAAATCAAAGATTGAGTGTGACACATTAATTTTGGATCCTTTATCAAGAAGTGATACCATGCCGGTAAATGTCATTAAAAATAATAGTTCGACTATCGAACATGAGGCTGCTGTTTCAAAAATATCAGAAGAAGAACTGTTTTACTTAATGAGTCGTGGCTTAAGCGAAGAGCAGGCTAAAGAAACCATTATCTTAGGCTTCTTAGAACCTTTCACAAAAGAGCTTCCCATGGAATATGCTATCGAACTCAATCAATTGATGAAGATGGAGATGGAGGGTTCTGTTGGTTAAGCATCAAATCAGACAAAAACATCTTCAAAAGCGATCGAATCTCCAAGATAAAAAGTATCTTGATAAAAAAATTGAAGCAAGTGTTTTAGACTTTGCTAAAGACTATGATGTCATTGCAATATTTAATTCCTTTGGGGATGAAATTCATACTAAAGGGATGATTGAAAAATTAATAGGGATGGGTAAAATTGTTGCTTGTCCTAAAATTGTAAATAAAGAAATGTTTTTTATTAAAGTTGAGAGTATCAATGATTTTAAAATTGGATACTTCAATATTGAAGAACCTATAGGTGATGAAATTATTGAAGACTTTGATTTAATTATTGTACCCTTATTAGCTTTTAATCATGAAATGTATCGAATCGGTTATGGGGGCGGATTCTACGATAAGTTTTTAAAGGAAAGTAAAGCCTTTAAACTTGGTATTGCCTATGAGTGGAAGGCTGTCACAGAACAGTTTCAAGACCCACATGACATTAAGTTAGATGCAATTTGTACAGAAGCGAGAATTATTTATGAAGAAACAAGTCATTAACTTTAGTTTGCTTTTATTATTAGCCTTTATGGCTCATGGTATGGTGAGTACACAAGCCGTACCTTTTCTTATGAGTGTTGGCTATAATTCAGTGGAAAGAGGGTATATCTTATCTTTTTACGCGATTATTGCTGTTATTGGTCAGTTTTTAAGTGGTTACTTGAGTGATCGATTTCATAGTGTAAAGCGATTCTTTGTTGTATCTATCTTTGTTGTCATTATTTTTAACTTTCTTACTTTTTTCTTTGAGGACAAAAATTTTATGATGCACTTTCTCTTTATGGGAAATCTCATTGGTTTTATCCGCATTGCAGACAATCTGCTAGAGACATGGATTATTGAGGTTGATGGCTTATACCCATCATTTGGAAAAATACGGGCACTTGGATCTTTAGGATGGGCAGTAACTTCATTATTATCAGGTTATTTGATTGTATATCAAGGGTATGATTTGCTGATGTGGGTGTCTGTTGTCATCAATATTATCGTATTTGCTTATGCTCTAACTCTAAAGGATGCAAATAAGAAACACAGTATTGATATTCGTTTTAGTGATATTAAGAAGCTTTTCTTAAATAAGAACTATGTACTTTTACTTTTGGTTTATGGAGCTATCTATCTAGTAACAAACGCTGACAGTATTGCAGTAACAGACCTTCTTTTTTCTATTGGTGCTCATGAAGCAGCTGTAGGGAAGAAGTGGTTTGTTCAAGCGATGATGGAATTGCCCTTGTTTATAACAGGAGCATTTTTCTTCCGAAGATTTAAAGCACATAAGTTAATGATGTTTGGAACATTAATGCTAGGTCTTCGCTTTGTGTTATATGCCATATTTCCCAAAGCGAATGCTATTATTGCGATATCAAGTCTTCAAGGATTATCCTTTCCATTTATTTTATTATCCCAAAAAGAGTTGATATTAAATGAAACCAGTGCAGAGCTTAGAAGTAGTGGGCAGATGGTCTTTGTTGCACTAACAAGTGGTCTATCAGCAATCATTTCACCAATTATTGCGGGCTATCTTGCATCTTATATGTCCATTCAAAAACTGGTCTTTAGCTTGGGTATTTTTACATTGATTCCATTTCTATTATTGTTTCTTTATCAAGAAGAACGCATCACATAATTTAACACTGTGCTATCAACTTTGCAACACATTTCTTACATATAATAAGAGTGTAGACAGATAATAGGTCTACTTAGAATAGTTTCATATTCTTTTCCTTTATTTATATATACGAAAAAGCGCTGCCCAAGAGCGTTTTTTCGTTTTCACAATCTTTTCAAATTTTAATCATATATTAAACACAATAAACTTATACAATGAAGATGTATTTCAAATATAAATTTCTTCTTCTGAAATCTTGTGTAAGTTGTAAAAAGAACTCTTTCTCCGAGTTCTTTTTACTTTCGTAAGAAAGTCATGTCTTAATATAATAAATAGGGTTTGAAACACTGTGAAAATCTATATAAAATTCAAAGTTAAAACAAAATACGGATGTTTGGCTTTTTACTTATAAAAAGCTTGTCTTTTGTGTTAAAATAAGTAGAGAGAAAGAGGTAGATTATGAACATAGTTTCGTTAACATCACAATCTATTGCTGAACTTCGGCTTAAGCGTACTAAAGTAGTACAAGATATGATTCAAAATCAGGAAGGTGTTCTTCTTGTTTTAGGAGGGGCATTTGCAGGTGAGAATAGACAACACCAAGCAATTTCTTATGCTGTCACCTCGATATTTTATGAATTATATGAAAGATATACATTTGATTCCTGGACTTATACATTTGATGCTGAAGGGTTAATTTATTACATTCGTATTGATGTTGATCCAAAGTCGATTAAAAATACAATGATTCACTATGAAGACTATCATCCTTTAGGATTTGCGATTACTTCAGATGTCTATACTTCAGATAAAGTTTGGACACGTGAAGAACTCAATGTGAAAGATCGTGTGGATTTTTATTATAAAAAGAAACTGAGTGAACTTTTAGATCATAATCAGAAAGACACTAAATATGAGAGTGCATTTGTAAAACAAGTGGAAGATCAAATCATTAAAACTGATAAGCAATCTGCACTGGCCAATATTTTAGTTTATGGTCTTATTGCTGCTGTTGCCAAGCCATATAGCTTTGGTTTCTATGGACCCAATCAACGGGGTACAAATAAATCGATGAACTTTAAAGATTTTATTCTTTTAGTACGAGCTTATAAGAATGAAATGCGTAAGATCTTAACTGTAAATAATAGCAACTATTTGGATATTCGACGCTTTCAAAAGGATGTTGAAGGTAAAATTAAGTTAGCACTATTCACACAAACACCATTTTATTATACGGTTCATATGACAAGTATTACCTTGTTTGCATTCATGAAATCGGTAGGATATCAAGATATTGGGACTCAAATTAGAAATTATGCTGAGAGTTTTGATAAAAAACACAGCAAGCTTGAAGATTCTGCACGCTATGATATTGCCCGATCTGGCTTTAAAGATCTAATGACCCATTTTGTTCCTTACTTCAATGATACACAAGATCCAACATCAACAGCACTTTATATTTTGAGTCGCTATAAAGATGTTTCTGTTTGCATGAAAAGTGGCGAACAAAGTCTTTTGAAAATGCAGTTTCTTGCAAAAAACTTAATGAAGAAAAAAGACAAATGGGAAGAATTAGAAAAGTTTGCAGTATCCAATGGCGTTTATCCCCATGATACAACCATTTTATTGGCTAACACCATAATGATGGATTTGATACATAGAAATTATATAAAAATAAAGATGTTATTTAATTAGAAAGAGGAAATAAATTAATGAATTTTATTGAGGAATTACAGTGGCGTGATCTGGTTAAAGATGTCACGAACTTTGAAAAACTAACTGAGAGACTAAAGACTCCAGTATCCCTATATTGTGGTTTTGATCCCACTGCGGACTCTTTACATATTGGTCACTTACAACAACTTATTTTACTGAAACGATACCAAGCACAAGGACATCATCCACTAGCATTAATTGGTGGTGGTACCGGTATGATTGGCGATCCTCGCCCTACAACAGAACGTTCATTACTCAGTGATGAAGATGTAAAGAAAAATGTTGAAGGTATTGGTAGACAGATTCGTGCTATTTTGGAATCTGACAACAATCCTGTTCAAATTGTAAATAATTATGATTGGCTCAAAGATATCACTGTTTTAGATTTCTTAAGAGATTATGGAAAATTCTTCTCCGTTGCTAATATGATTGCTAAAGATACAGTTGCTTCACGTTTAGAGACAGGGATATCATTTACTGAATTCTCTTATACAATTTTACAAGCCTTAGACTTCAATCATTTGTATGAACATTACAATGTAGAACTTCAAATTGGGGGATCTGATCAGTGGGGAAATTTAGTCTCAGGTGCTGATTTAATTCGTCGTATGCAACAAGGTGCTGATGTCTATGGTGTCACTTCACCTTTAATCACAAAATCAGATGGCAGTAAGTTTGGTAAAAGTGAAGGAGAAAATATTTGGCTTAATCCAGAATATACCTCCAGTTATGAATTCTACCAATTTTTCATCAATACCAGTGATGAGGATGTCATTAACTTCTTAAAGCGTTTGTCTTTAAAATCAGTCGATGAAATTAAAGAAATCGAACGTATTTTCTTAGAAGCACCCCATGAACGTTATGCTCAAAAAGAATTAGCTAAAGAACTTACAGCCATAGTCCATGGTCAAGAAGGACTTGATTTAGCATTGAAGCTTACAGATGCATTTTTCTCAGGTGACATTCAAAGCTTGAGTAAAAATCAATTAGAAGTTCTATTTAAGGATGCTCAAAGCTATTTAAGTAGTACGGATACAAATCTTGTGGATTTACTAGTAGATGCAAAAATCGCACCAAGTAAAAGAGAAGCAAGACAACTCATCAGTAGTAATGCAATCCGTATTAATGGGAATATTGTCAATGATGTTGATTTTACAGTATCAAAATCAGATGCCATTGAAGAAACATTAACGATAATACGCCGTGGACGCCGACACTATTATGTTGTGAACCACAGTTAGGTGGATGTAAAAATGAAAAGGATTATAATTGGATTCATTGTACTTCTCTTAGTTGTTGGATGTAATTCTGATAAAAAGATTGATAAGGCACAAATGAACCTCTATGAGACCCATTGGAAGTCACTTCTAAATGAGTCCAAATTTCAAAGTACATCCCGAAATTTTAACATTGAAGTTAATTTCGTGGAGGAAGCTGAAGGATACGCATATTATCTAACTGTAGATAATCCCCGTGTTGCCATGTATGATGTAGAAATTATGGTTATAGAAAATAAAGAAAGTTTTAACAAACTTGAAGAAATGCAGCCCTCTGCCGGAATTTTTGAGAATAAGTTTAACCTTATCCCAAATCAAACTCGAAAAGAAAAAAATTATCGAAAAGGTGCTATTTTATCTCGAAGTGGTATTGAAGAAAATGAACTCTCGTTAAGAGTTTTAGTTACCTGGAAAAATTATACAAAATTAGATACATTTAAAGAAGTATTTGAGTTTGAATTAGCATATATTGAACCTGAAGTAGTTGAACCAGAGTCAACTGAAACAGAGTAAAGGATGACCGCATACTAAGAATAAGTATGCGGTTTTTTTAAAAAAAGGAGGCAATTAACATGTACTACAGTAAACTTAAGATTCATAACCGATCCTATATTTATGCAATGTATCAAAAGAAACTTGCATACTTTGGCTTAGAACATCATGCTTTAAAGGATCTAGTTCAAGATTTCCCTAATGAAAAATATATAGAAATAGCTCATGCTTCCAAAGAGTTTGAAGAAGAAATTAATGCATACTTTAATAAAAAACTTACTCAATTTAATACTCAACTCTACTTTAGTGGTACCGAATTTCAAAAGTCTGTCTATCATATACTTCAGCAAGTGCCCTATGGTACGACACTGTCATACAGTGAATTAGCCATCAAAGTAGGAGATATCAAAAAGGTTAGAGCTGTCGCATCGGCAGTAGGGAAAAACCGCCACCTCATTCTTATTCCATGTCATCGCATTATCGCAAAAAATGGCAGCCTGGGTGGATTTAGCTCCGGTTTGGACTTAAAAGAAGAACTCTTAGAAATTGAGCAAATCAAAGTATGAAAAAGCTATTATGGACTCTAACTTTGGTGATGATGCTGACAGCATGTACGAAAACTCCAGATCAGGATTTTTCAAGCTTCAAGCAAGAACTCATGAAGGAAGTTTACTCAGAAAATAGTATCAGTTTAAATCTTTCTTTTCATGATCCTGTGAGTTTGGGAATCCAATCAGATTTATATCGTCTCGATTTTGAAGATGAAGAAGACTATAAAAACTATGCCAAAGATGTAAAAGAAATATTGAAACAACTAAAATCATACAAAAATCTAGAAGATGAAGAACTTATGGATCAAAAAGTATTAATTGCATATTTTGAAGATAGCTTAAAACGCTACGATTTCTATTCTTTTGAAGTAGCAGAGAGTCTAAGTTTATATCAAGGCGTTATCTTTAATTTACCCAGTTACCTAGAAGTATATGATTTTAGAGATGAAAAAGAGCTTGAATCCTACTTTCATTTTATTGAAACCTTTCCTAAGGATGTCAAATTCTATCTGGATTTAGAGATGAAAAGGCAAGAAAATAATCAAGGTTTTGGCCAAGAGGAAATTGATAGGATGCTTCTGCAAGCACAAAGCCTTAAGGACGATATTGTTAAAGAAGATTTTTTCTTAAAAACGCTATTTAAAGAAAAAATGGCAACAGTATCTTTTGATGTAAGTGATCAAATTATTACAAAGCACAATCAATTAATGGATGAATCTTTAGCACTCGCATATGCCACAATCATTGATGTTTTGTCACAAATTGATGCTGAAGAGTCCACAGGTCTCGCCAATAAAAACCATGGAAAAGCTTACTACAATATGCTTGTAAATGAGTACTTAGGTGGCACTATAAAAATAAAGGACTACATGCAGTTTTTATTAAAGGATTATGAAAAAACTATGGATACTTTATTTAACTTTGACATGAACTACTTTGATATCTACGAAAAAGGGGAGTATTATCCTTCTTTCGATGATAAAGAAGCTATGCTGGAGTTTCTGTTTGAATCCATTGGAAAAGATTTTCCATCCATTGAGTCGGTTAATTATGAAATTCGTCAAGTAGACATTTCACAAGCTGAAAGTGCTGCACCAGCCTATTACTTCACACCGAAAATTGATGCGAAACAAGGGGATCTGCAACTTATTTACTTTAATCAAGAATATAGTGACACTTTGTATGATACCATGGCTCATGAAGCATTTCCGGGTCATATGTATTACTTTAATTATCTAGGGGCACTCAAGCTGGATCCTTTGCGTTATACTTTGACTTCCAGTTCCGTCATTGAAGGTTGGGCTAATTATGCAGAAAACTATAGCATGCGATATATTGCTGATGAAGATTTCAATGAATTTGTCCAAAGCTATACACATTTGATTCAAGTGGCTCATATTATACTCGATCTAGGAGTTCATTATTATGGCTGGGATGTAATTCAACTTCAAGATATGATGATGGATTTGGGCTTAATTGATCAAAATGTAGCTTTAGAAGATATGCAAGAAACTTACCTACACTTTGTAATGTATCCTGGAAATTATGTAAAGTATTATGGTTCAAGTCTTGAAATAGAACATATAAAAGCATCCTATTTGAAGCAAAATCCTAATAAAACAGATTTTGATTTTCATAAAGAAATACTGGACATAGGTCCAAGTAGTTTATCGGTAATTAAGGAAGTATTAAATCCTTAAAAATAAAAAACATATCATAGCGATATGTTTTTATTTGCTTCAAGTTGCTTGAAAATATCCTGAATCATATCACTGCTTTCAAGGAAGGATTGAGCTTGCTCAATAATACTGCTTCCTTTTCCCACAGAAAACTGTAAGTTACCTAAGGGGATATTGATATGATAATCAGCTAATCTTCCGAGATGAAGATCAAATTCAGAACTGTTAATTTGATAGACTTGCATTGCTAAACTAAAGATAGAATTAGAATCCAAGGCTTTCACTTCTTTTTTAGTAGTAATGGCTAAAGTTTGACACTCTGTAAAAGAATCTAGAAGCGGTACAGGTACATTTAAACGAACGCCGCCATCGACTAATTTATAATCTTTATAATTTACAGATGAGAAAACAAAGGGGATAGAGGCGCTTGCACGGATGGCTTTTGCTAGTGAGATAGTATCATCTATTACCCCTTCATCATAGGGTAAAAAGACATCCTTGTGGCTAGTGAAAATGATTAATTTCCCACTTGTTAAGTCCACAGCGGGAATTGCAAGCGGTATTTTGACATCCTTAATGCTGTGAACACCATATTTCTCAAAAAGTAGGTTCAATTTATCCTCTATGATTTGTCCATCTATATATCCGCCTTCAATTCTTTCATTACTGAAAGGGAGAATTTTTCGACTGGGCTTAATAAAGAGATGATTGTCTTTAAAGAACTCTTCCATTAGGAGAAGCTCTTTCTCTACAGTTTCAATATCACAGCCTATCGCCACCAAGCTTGCAATAAAAGAACCCATACTTGTGCCCGCAAGAGCATTAATTTCAATGTTATTTTCTTCTAACTTTTTTAGTATTGGAATTTGAGAGAAACTTTTAAGTCCGCCTCCAGCCAGTGCTAAGTTAATTTTCTTCATAGCGGTATTTACCTCCAATCTGTAAAGAATAAAAAAAGCTTTTCAGCCCTTTAATATGATATTTAATTTAATTTTGAAGCAGCATCTTCATCAATGATGATTGTAACATCAGGGTGATTTTGCAGTGCTGATGCAGGTAAATCAGTAGTAGGTGCTTCTTCGATCATTCTACGGATTGCTTCAGCTTTATTTTTTCCATATGCAAAGAGAATAATTTTCTTAGCTTTTAAGATGGATGCAATTCCCATTGAAATAGCTGTTTTTGGCACCTCATCAATGGAATCAAAGTTGCGTGAGTTGGCTTGAATTGTCTCTTCAACTAGGTTTACTTCGCGAGTTACAGAGTCAAAGCTAGCTCCTGGTTCATTAAATCCGATATGTCCGTTGGAACCAATTCCTAAGATTTGTAAATCAATGGGATTGTTTTCCATAATTTTTTCATATTTTGCACTTTCTTCAGCGGTATCTGCTGCAGCACCATTGGGTAGGTAATTTGCCTTAAAAGGTTTTGCATCAAATAGATTTTGCTTCATGAAGTAGTTGTAGCTTTGGTTGTGGGTAGGTTCTAAACCAACATATTCATCTAAGTTAACAGATACAGTATTGGTGAAATCTAAATCGCTTTCGCGTAATAATTTATAGAATGATTCAGGTGTACTTCCTGTTGCCAGTCCAAAAACATTCAGTTGATTGTTTTCTAGTGCTTCTTTGACAATTTCAAATCCGACTTTTGCGCCTTCAATATTGTCTTTTACAATAATTTTTTTCATTTGCTTTCCTCCATTAAGACTTATATATTATAGGCATTCCCACAGCCTTTTACAAGTTATTTGTATTACAAACGGGTGTATTAGTGCTATACTTAATATAGTGGAGGCATTATTATGTTAATAACAAATGGAAAAATTTACACAGAAAAACGATTGATTGAAAATGGATATTTAATTCTTGAAGAGGGATTAATTAAAGCTTTTGGCGAAATGAAATTTGTTCCTGAATACCAGGGTGAAGTAATTGATGCTCAAGGTAATTATGTTATGCCAGGATTTATAGATCAACATATACATGGGGCCTTTGGTGCTGATAATATGGATGCAAATCATGAAGGACTTGCAATCATGGCTAAAGGATTACCAAAAGAAGGTACAACTTCATATTTACCCACAACCATGACCCAATCCAAGGAAGCTGTTTCTGAGGCAATTAGTTTAATAGCTGATTATCTAGAGAATGAAAATGGTGCTGGAGAAGCAGAAATGTTGGGAATTCATTTAGAAGGACCTTTTATTTCATCGAAACATGTAGGAGCACAAAATCCTTTGTTTGTTCAAAAGCCTTCTATTGAAGCCTTTAATCATTTCAATAAGGCCGCGAAAGGTCATATTAAGTTGATTACTTATGCACCAGAGGAAGCAGAGCCTGGATTCACTAACCATTTAGTGTCCCAAGGTGTTGTTCCTTCAGCAGGACACACTGATGCTGGTTATAGCTTGATTATGGAACATGTTGCTGAAGGCCTTAGCAATCTAACACACTTCCATAATGCGATGCTACCCCACCACCACAGAGTTCCAGGGGCTGTAACTGCAGGATTTGTTGAAGATAAATTAAAAGCAGAATTAATTGTTGATGGAGTGCATGTGCATCCTCAGTCTATTTACGCTACCTACAAAATTAAAGGCGCAGAAAACATCATTGGTATTACCGATGCCATGCGTGCTAAAGGATTGGAAGATGGTGCCTATGACTTAGGGGGCCAAACAGTTCACAAAAAAGGAGTTGAAGCCCGTTTAGCTGATGGTACATTAGCGGGGAGTGTGGCAGAGATGGATTTTGTGGCACGAAATCTTAAAGAATTTACAGGATGTAGTATGGAAGAGCTCATCTTAATGACTTCCACAAATGCTGCAAAGCAGCTGGGTGTTTATGGTCGTAAGGGAAGCATTAATATTGGAAAAGATGCCGATATCGTAATTATGGATCCAACACTCCATGTTTTCATGACGATTTGTCGTGGTGTGATTGCATATAAAAAATAAAACTGCTTTTTATGCAGTTTTTTAAAGGGAAAATATATGAAAACATTAATTGAAGTTAATAATTTACATAAAAATTATGGACACGTTAGGGCACTTCAAGGGGTTAGTTTTAAACTTGATGAGGGTGAAATAGTCGGTTTCATTGGACCCAATGGTGCAGGAAAGTCAACTACCTTACGTATACTTTTAGGCCTTATTAAACAAGATCAAGGACAAGCTTCATTATTTGGAATGGATGCATGGAACCACAGAACTAAGATTCACAAACAAATCGCATATGTCCCTGGGGAAGTTGAGTTATGGGATAATTTGACGGGCATGCAAACGCTAGATTTTCTTTTGAGTTTGCATGGTAGTATCGATCACCAACGAAAAGACGGACTTATCGAACGCTTTAATCTCAATCCACATAAAAAAGTTAAAACGTATTCTAAGGGAAACAAGCAAAAAATAGCACTTATAGCCAGCTTAGCTTTGGATGTGGATGCCTATATCTTTGATGAACCTACTTCGGGCTTGGATCCTTTGATGGAAAAAGTCTTCCAACAAGAGGTTTTAGAGTTGAAGAAACGGGGCAAAGCAGTATTACTGTCCTCCCATATTTTAAGTGAGGTAGAGAAGCTGTGCGATCGTGTTGTGATTATTCGAGAGGGTCAGATTGTTGAGGAAGGAAAGTTGCAGGAGTTAAGACATTTAACCAGTGCTACATTAATTGTGAAAACAGAAAAACCACTCGATATTATGGCACAATTTGAGGGTGTTTTTGATGTGGGGTATGAAGAAGATTACACCATATTCTCTGTAGAAAATCAAAAACTAAATCAAACCTTAAAAATATTAGCTCATTACAATGTATTAAGTCTTGAAGTTAAAGCCCCAACACTAGAAGACTTATTTATGCGCCACTATGAATAGTTTTTATAACACTTCCCAATTATTAAAACATGCTTTAAAAAGAGATCGCCTTGTCATTCTATTTTGGGTTTTAGGGATGTCAGTTTTTGCTTCAGGCTTAGTCGGAGCCTTTGTGGCGATTGCCCAAGGTGATGCTTTAGTAGGGATGTTTGAGATTTTTAAAAATCCTGCAATGATTGCGATGCTTGGGACTAGTTTTATTCAAGAGGCTCAAGCCTATCACATTGGTGCTTTTTACTCGCATATGATGTTGTTATTTTCTGTTGTAATAGCAATGATAATTGCATTTTTACATGCAACTTTTCACGCAACACAAGTTGAAATAGTCCAAAGTAGTGCTATAGGGCGATTATCGGATATCTTTGCACTCTTTTTAGAGCATCTGATGATTCAATGCTTATTTTTTCTGATATCTACAGGTTTACTTTTAGTTTTTAAAGTACCAGAAATGGATTTATGGGGTTCCATTCTTTATAGTGCCAGCATGAGTATGGCAGGTATGATTGGGGCACTTTTGGGTATCTTGTGTGCCCAAGTGATGCCAGATAATACTTCAAGTGTGAGTTTAGGTTTAACAACGATTTTAAGCTTATATATTCTTAGAGGCATCAGTGATGTTATGATGCCTAGTTTATCTTCACTCAATCCCTTATCTTGGTTTATCTATGTCTTTCCGTATACAAATAATAATCCGATGTATCTTATGTATTTAACAATCCTTTTGTTGGGTTTAGTACTTCTTGCAGTTAAAATTGAAATTGATCGCGAATATGGGAGTTCCGTTTTTAAAGTACGTCAGGAAAACCCAAAAGCGAAATCACTGACTTCATTATTTGCATTTTTATGGCAAACACAAAAGTCAATGATTTTTGCTTGGATTATCGGACTTTCTGTTTTAGGTATGTCTTATGGATCTATTTATCAAGATATGGGGGCCTTTATTGAAAGTAGTCCAATGATGGAAGTGATGTTTGCACAAACTGGAGTATCACTTGAAGTATCTTTTACGCAAATGTTGATGTTAATTATGGTGACGATGAGTGCTATCTTGCCCATTTCTATGGTACATCGACTCAGTATTATGGAGGATAAGGGACAACTGGATATTCTCTTAAGCACAGCTTTAACAAGACAAACGATTTTTCTGGGACAAATTGCTTTTGCTTCATTAAATCTTTTGATAGCGATATTTGCCTCGACGATGGCTTTAGGTTTAAGTGCTGTTTTAGTAATGGAAAATAGCATTTTATCTTTGTTAGATTTCCTTAAGATGGCCTATAATCTTATGCCTGCAGTTTTATTCATTGTTGCGATTGCTGCCTTGTTAGTTTCTTATAAGCGTCGTTTTCGTTACATGAGCTATGTTTATTTAATTTTCACGATTTTACTTAATTACTTTCGTGGTATTTTAGATATCCCAGGCTGGATTTTAAATACCATGCCTCAAAACTATGTATCAAATATACCTGTGGAATCCTTTGAAATGATGCCACTGCTTGTCTTATTAACCCTTAGCATGATTCTTATGGGACTAGCAAGTTATCATTTTGATGCACGTGACTTACAAGATTAACGGATGTCTTTAGATATCCGTTTTTGTTTATTTTATAAAAGAGTAAAGTGTATATCATAAAGGGATACATCTTTTACATTTTAACTGTAAAATGTTTCATTGTACTTGAATATTTTTTCATTGTAGCTTATAATTGCCATACAAACGAAGGAGGTATTAGAATGAAAAAGTTTTTATTTGTAGCGTTTGTGCTGCTTTTTATATTGGTAGGTTGTAGCGCACAGCAGAGTAATAAATTTATTATTGTGACAGATACTGCATTTCCCCCATTTGAGTTTACAAATGAAGCAAACGAATTTGTTGGAATTGATGTTGATCTTATTAATGCTATTTCAGAAAAAGAAGGGTTTGAAATTGAACTTCAATCCGTCGGCTTCTCAGCAGCACTGACTGCATTAGAAACTGGAGCGGCAGATGGTCTAATTGCAGGTATGAGTATTACGGATGAACGTAAACAAAAATATGATTTCTCAGAAGCATACTTTGAAGTTTTTGTGACCATGGGTGTTAAAGCGGATTCTGATATTCAAGGTTTAGAGGACTTAAAGGGTAAAAATGTAGCAATTAAAGAAGGAACAACAAGTGCTGCTTATGCGGAAAGTGTAAAAGACGAATATGGATTTACAGTCTCTTATTTTGATTCTTCACCTGTAATGTACCAAGATGTTGTTTTAGGAAACTCAGCAGCTGCATTTGAGGATGAACCTATTTTAGATTACAATATTAAATTTGGTGGGGTTGCACTTAAGAAAGTTGACTCAATCAAAGCGAATCCTACACCTTATGGATTTGCAGTATTGAAAGGTAAAAATGCTGATTTACTTGAAAAATTCAATGCAGGCTTAAAAACTCTTAAAGAAGATGGAACTTTTGACGCTATTGTAGATAAATATAGTAAATAGTGAGAGTCCCATGAATATTATAAAAATTTTAGTCGATAATCAAGAAGCTTTTACTCAAGCAATCTTAAATACTTTGAAAATGACGGTAGTGTCTCTGTTCTTTGCGACATTACTGGGACTTTTAGTCAGTTTGTTGATTCTATCCAAAATTAGAGTTCTACGTTTATTGGGTAGGGTTTATGTAGACATTTTTCGAGGCGTTCCTATGATTGTTTTGATTATGTTTGTTTACTTTGGGATTCCTCAGGGAATTCAAGGTTTAGGATTTACACGTTTTAGATTTACAGTCTTTACCGCCGGCGCCTTAGCACTTAGCTTGAACGCCGGCGCTTATATGGCTGAGATCATTCGTGGTGGTATTTTAGCCGTGGATAAGGGACAAACTGAGGCTGCTTTGAGTTTAGGTTTGGATAATACGATGAGTATGAAGGAGGTAGTTTTACCTCAAGCATTTAAAATTATGATTCCATCTATAATTAATCAATTTATTATTTCTCTTAAAGATACATCACTCATTTCGGTTATTAGCTTTGCAGAGATCGTTCGTACTGGACAGATTATTATCGCAAGAAGTGCAGCCTATACATTGCAAGTTTGGACAGTTGTAGGCCTATTATATCTGATGATGATAGTACCCTTATCTTATTTGGGACGCTATGTAGAAAAGAGGGTTAGCCATGACTAATATCATTGAAATTAGACAGCTTGAAAAGTATTATGGTAAAAACCATGTTCTTAAAGGCGTCGATCTTGATATTCAAGAAAATGAAGTGGTCTGCATTATTGGTCCCTCAGGTAGTGGTAAAAGCACACTCCTGCGTTGTATAAATCGTTTAGAGGAACCCTCATCGGGTGATGTCTTTTTTGAAGGTAATATCATGCGCACTCACAAAAAAGAGCTCATTGCACATCGTAAGAAAATAGGCATGGTCTTTCAACATTTCAATTTGTTTCCACATTTAAATGTTTTAGAAAATATTACACTGGCCCCAACCAAACTCAATGTGATGAGTTCTGAAGAGGCAAAAACCTATGCTAAAGAGCTTTTAGAAATGGTCGGCATTGAAGGTAAGGAAAAGAGTTATCCCGCTACATTATCGGGGGGTCAAAAACAAAGAGTTGCTATTGCCCGTGCTTTAGCGATGAAACCTGATGTGATGCTATTTGATGAGCCCACCTCTGCACTTGATCCTGAAATGGTCAAAGGGGTTTTAAATGTAATGAAATCCCTAGCTAAAAGTGGTAAAACCATGGTCATTGTAACCCATGAGATGAATT
Source organism: uncultured Erysipelothrix sp. (assembly GCA_964653415.1). Lineage (GTDB taxonomy): Bacteria > Bacillota_I > Bacilli_A > Erysipelotrichales > Erysipelotrichaceae > Erysipelothrix. Next base: position 72,686 of record CAZZFJ010000003.1, read on the forward strand.
TTGCTAAAGATGTAGCCGATCGCATTGTCTTTATGGATGATGGCTTAATTGTTGAACAGGGGACTCCAGAAGCAATTTTAACCAATCCACAAGAAGATAGAACTAAGCTATTTTTAGATCAAATTCTTTAAAAAACTCGAGATTACTCGAGTTTTTCTATATTTATAAAATTGGATGCAATTGAATTGCAATACGCCTACTTTTTTATGTATACTACATGAGGAAAGAGGTAATTATGAAAACAGTCATTATTTATGCACATCCATGGGATGGGAGTTTCAATAACCACGTTTTAAAAACAACAGTTGAAAAATTGGAAGCAAAAGGGGAAACAGTCGATATCATTGACCTACATGAGGATGATTTTGATCCTGTCATGCGCCCAGCTGATCTCAGAGTCTTTGGAAAAGGGGAATATCACGACAAAAAAGCAGAAGATTATGTCAATCGTCTTAAAGCCGCTGATAAAGCTATCTTTGTTTTCCCAGTTTGGTGGTATGGAATGCCTGCCATTTTAAAAGGATTCTTTGATAAAGTTATGCTTAAAGGTACAACTTATGTTGAAGATGAAGAAAAGAACTTAAAAGGAATTTTAGGTATCAAAGAATCAGCAGTTTTCACTACTGCTAATATTTCGAAAGAAATCTTCCAATACTTTGGTGATCCTATTGAAAAATCCATTATTTCAGGAATTTTCCAAATGGTTGGTATTGAGAATACAAAATGGATTCACTGCCAAACAGTACACCTAGAAGAATCGCGCAAAAATTATCTTGCGCAAATTGATGCATACTTAGCATAAAACACCTTAGGGTGTTTTTTCTTTATTCAAAACTTAAGTCTTTCAGATGGGTAAACAGTTTTGGTATGGAGTGGATTTTATGTGTATTGCTAAGGGATGTAGGTTTTCATTTAATCAAGCGCAGTACTTTTCAAGATACATAAGCACTAGGGCTAACTTAAATAATTCAAAAATATACAGTTTTCTCTTTTATTTGTTCAAATTAAGGGGTATTAATATCCTATTTTTGCGAAAAATGTTAGACTTTACTTAACTATACAGGAGGTATTTATGAAAAAACATATTAAAATATTCAGTGTTTTGCTAATCTCACTACTCTTCTTAAGTGCATGTACCAAAGCACCTTCCAATAAAGAAGTGTTGAAGGATGCATTTAAGGCGACTGAAAGTTATGAAAGCTTTGAAGGCTCTTTTGATTTGCTAGTTGAAATGGATGCCTCTGAGGATGAAGATATTGCTCTTTTTGGAAATAATATGAATCTGAGTGGTACTTTCAAATCCGATGTCAAGCGCTCTATTTTTGAAGCTACTGTAAGTACCGCGTTGATGGGAATGAATATGGAAATGTCAGTTCTAATCAATGATGATACGATGGCATTGCGTATTCCGTTTTTGACAGGGATGATGGGTTTAGGTGACATCTATTTGCTAGACCATATTGATCAGATGGAAGGGGATAAAGATGCAGATAAACTCCTTAAAGATTTTAATCAGTCTTTGAACAAAAGTATTGAAGATGTTGTTAAAGAAGCTCAGATTGAAGTGCTTGAGAATCAAATGCTTACAACGCCTAAAGGTGATGTAAAAGGCGAGTTAATTCAACTTAAACTCAAGGAAGATGAAATTAATGATTTCTTGAAGTCCGTGAGTCAAAACTTACGGGAAAGTGGTTTAGTAGAGGATGATGAGGTAGAAGAGATTGAAGAAGTCAAATATAAAGGAACAGTCGAAATAAAGTTCTTTGTGGATGAAAAAGGACGTCTCATTAATCTTGAGTACATCATGGATGCCATTAGCATTGATGAGAGTACAAAGATTGAAACACCTATGACAAGCACCTTAAAATTAATGATTTGGAATATCAATGAAAACGTTGAAATTACAATCCCAGAGTTTACGGATGAAAATAGTATGAGTATGGATGCATTTGAGAATTATAATCCTTTTGAAGAATAAAATATAAGGACGGATAATCGTCCTTTTATGTTATAATACTAAAAGAACGGAGGTCTATATTTATGTTACATATAGCAGTAGTTGGCGCCACAGGAATGGTTGGCGAAAAAATAAGAGAAGTACTAGAAGAACGTTTTAATGCCATTGATAAAGTCACTTTTCTAGCGTCAAAACGTTCCGCTGGAAATACAATTCACTTTCAAGGAAAAGATCATGTCATTCAAGAATTGACAGAAGCAGCATTTGAAAATACAGATATTCAATATGCGCTTTTTGCAGCAGGGGGAAGTATATCAGAAACTTATGCACCTATTGCTGTAAAAAATGGTATAACAGTTATTGATAACAGTTCACATTTTAGAATGGAAAATACCGTACCATTAATTGTTCCTGAAGTAAATGATCAAGACCTTCCTAAAGAAGCAAAATTAATTTCTAATCCAAATTGTTCAACAATTCAAAGCATGTTACCTCTGAAAGTAATTCATGATCTCTTTGGTTTAAAGCGTGTAGTGTACACAACTTATCAAGCAGTATCAGGTGCAGGAGTGGGCGGTGTAAGTGACCTTCAAAATAAAGAAGCAAAACAGTTTTCAAGACCCATTCACAACAATGTCTTACCTCAAATTGATGTTTTTGATCAAGATGGTTATACAAAAGAAGAACTTAAAATGATTGATGAAACAAGAAAAATTCTAAACTTACCCCATCTATTAGTGACTGCAACAGCAGTCAGAGTGCCGGTAGAAAATGGTCACTCCATCGCAATTAATGTTGAGTGTGAAAAAGCAGTTGATTTAGACTTACTCACAAATACCTTAAAATCAACAGAAGGCATTGTTGTGGTTGATTTACCTAATTATCCCATTCCAGAAGATGCCAGTGGAACTGATGATGTCTATGTAGGTAGAATTCGACGCGATTTGTCAGTTAAAAATGGTATCAACCTTTGGTGCGTAGCTGACAATATCAGAAAAGGTGCTGCAACCAATACGGTTCAGATTTTAGAATCAATGATTAAAATTCGCGGTAACTAATGGAAAAGAATCAAGAGAAATTTGGTTTATTTACCACTATATCAATGATATCTGGTATCGTCATTGGTTCAGGAATTTTCTTTAAAACAGATGATATTCTATATGCGACTCAGGGCTCCGTTTCTTTAGGAGTCCTGATTTGGGTTTTATCGGCTTTTGGTATTGTATTTGGGGGTTTAACGATTTCTTTATACGCTAAAAAGGAAAGTAAAGCTGGAGGTTTAATAACATACAGTGAAATGGCCTGGGGTAAAAAGTGGGGTTATATAGCAGGATGGTTTCAAACAGTATTTTATTATCCGGCTATTACTGCGATTTTATCCTTTGTATCGGCTATTTATTTAGGACTTCTTTTCGGAATTAATGATGTTAAGGACTATAGAATATGGCTTGTAGCCTTGCTTATCATCCTGGTTTTATTTGCTTTTAATATTATCTCAACTCAAAATGCCGGTCAGTTTCAAAATATGACCTTAGTTATTAAGGTTGGTGCTTTATTGGTGTTAGCACTCTTAGGAATATTGTTGGGTTCTAAAACGAATTTAAGTACCCCAAACACCATGCCAGTTTCTAAGTCAGGTCTTTTTTATGGGATTGTTGCTTCAGCTTTTGCATTTGATGGATGGTTTATAGCGCCTTCTATTGCTCATGAGATTAAAAATCCAAAAAAGAACTTATCCAAAGCTTTAATCTTAGCCCCACTCTTAATATTACTTGTATATTTATTATATTTTATTGGTATTAATGCTATCTTAGGACCTGAAAGAATTATGGCATTAGGGGATGGGTCAGTTGGTTATATTGTGAGTGATCTTTTTGGTAACTTTGGCGTGAAATTAGTCTATGGTGTTGTATTCTTATCTATCTTAGGAACTGTCAATGGTTTAGTTCTGGGATATATTCGCTTACCTTACTCATTAGCTTTGCGTAAAGAATTTTATCAATATCAAAGAATCTCTAAAATTCATCCGAAATTTCATGTCTCTATTGGTTCAGCTGTTGTAGCAATTATTTTTACCCTGATGTGGTTAATGTTGCATTATCTATCTGTATTTGATGTACAAATTGCATTTTTATCCTTTTCGGGTTTAGAAATCGATAGCTTACCCATTGTCTTGATGTATTTTTTCTACATTTCATTGTATCTAAAGGTAATTTTAGACAGTCTAAAACATAAAACCTATGGCTTGTATTATGGATTTGTATTTCCCATTCTTGCTATCTTAGGTTCATCTTTAGTACTCTATGGTGGATTTAGCAATCCCAATGGTTTAATTTATCTTATTATTTCAGGATTGGGAATTTTCTTAGGACTTTGGCTTCGACCCAAAAACAGTCAGTAAATTTCTGTTTATTGATAACTGGCTTATAGTCTAAATAAGTATTAAAATCTTGTAACGATAATTCAATAAGGTCGTTGTGCTAGTTAATTTTAACTATCGCAACGATTTTTTTATTGACTTTAGATTGCTTAGAATGGATGCTTATTAAAAAGACTTTGAAAAGGTAGAAATATGATAGAGTTGATCAATCCTTGAGTTGTGATAGCACACTGGCTTATTTTGGAATAATAGTGCAAACATGGGCTCTCTGCTTTGGCTTAGTGTTAATGATAGAATTCGTACAAAAAAAGAAGCAACATAAATTGCTTCTTTTAAATTTGTCTTATCGGTTGTAGAATTCAACAACAAGAGCTTCAGTAATTTCTTGGTTAAGTTCTGAACGTTCTGGTAAACGAACATACTCACCTTTCATTGCATCTTTATCAAATGTTACAAAGTCTAAATGACCTACACTTGCTTCAAGAGCATCTTTAACTGCTGCTAGATTACGTGATCTTTCACGTAACTCAATTGTTTGTCCTGGTTTAACTGTGAATGATGGAATATCTACTTTCTTTCCAT
>CAZZFJ010000004.1:0-59649 GCA_964653415.1 uncultured Erysipelothrix sp.
GAAAGTTCAGGGATTCAAAAGCAAGAATAATCTTTTCAAATATCAATTTAAATAATAAAAAAACCACTGTTTAGTGGGGTTCAAAATCAATGGCGGAGAATGAGGGATTCGAACCCTCGTAAGCATAACACTTAACTGCCTTTCCAAGACAGCGCCTTCAGCCGCTCGGCCAATTCTCCATGTGCTATCTTATTATACATAAATGAATCTGTAATATCAATCTCTTTTTCAAGGAGTCACCATATATTGCTTAAATGTTGTATAATAGTTTCAGAGGTGACCTATGCTACTTATCGATAAACTTCAGGATTCAGAGAGTTTTTCTGACTCTGAGTTAAAAATTGCTGCCTATATAATCCATAATTCACAAGAAGTCATTGGAATGACAATCTATCAATTAGCAGACAAGACCTATGCAAGTACCGCAACTGTGACTCGTTTTTGTAGAAAACTCGGTACGGATGGTTTTACAGACTTCAAAATCCAACTTGCAAAGGAGTTGAATACCTTTTCTTTATCTGATGAAAGAATCGGACAGGATACACCCTTTACAAAAGTTGACTCTCCTAAAGCCATCGCTCAAAACATTCTGAATCTGAATATTCAAAGTACCCTTGATACTTATAACCATTTGGATATTGAACAACTTTTATTCATTTCAAAAAAAATAGTTCAAGCCAATTCTGTTTATCTTTATGGTAGCGGGCAGTCATTAATTCTGGCCGAAGAGTTTCAATATAAACTTCTACGTATTGGAATCAGTGCCTCTGTTGCCCCACAAAGCGGATTTCAAAGCATGATTAGTTTGGCACAACCCAAAGATAGTATTGCGATTATGATCTCATATTATGGCACTAACACCATCAATAAAAATATTCTTGAGGCTCTTGAGTCTAAAGCAATCACAAGTGTTCTAATAACTGGACCCAATGAAAATCCTTTAAGTAAAATAGCTCATGAAACCGTCCATGTACCTTCTCATGAAGTACTAACCAGTAAAATGGCCTCTTACTCCAGTCGTGCAGCGATGCAACTAGTGATTGATATAATCTACGCCTTAGTTTTTTCTTTTGATTATGATAAGAATACAGAATACATTAAAAATATGCAATGAACCCCTAGTTCAAATAGTGAACTAGGGGTTCATTTAACTTATTTATATGAATAACAACTATTGAGCTGTATAAGTTACGCCTTCTGCTTCAAGCTTTTCGATTACTTCCTTAAATTGAGGTAAATAATCTTTATTCGCAACAAGCATTTCGTTTAACATAGCACGCATTTTTGAGCCTGCTTTAATTAATGGGTTTATGGTGAATGCTTGAAGCGCACGACCATAATCACCACTCACTGCTGCACTAATAACAACTTCTTCCATTGCTTTCATCAATTGTAAAGGACCTCTTGCGGCTGAAGGGAAACTTCCCCAGTTATAAGGTACTGGCCCATTAGATGTGATGACACAGCTTACCTCAACAATAGAATCGTATGGTAAGTCAGAAATGGTTCCATTATTGATTGTAGAAACAACCATATTCGTTCTGGAGTCATTTGCAATTGACGCAATAAGTTCACATGCTGCATCAGAGTAGTGTGCTCCACCACGTTTTGCAAGTTGTTCTGGCTTATAATCAAGTGCTGGGTCTTTATATAGTTCAAACAATTCTGCTTCAGTACGTTTTACCACCTCTGCTCTTGTTTCACCTTTGCTATAAGCATCTAGGTTTTTTTCTAAAATATCTTGTTCAATATAGTAATAAGTATGGTAGTCACATGGCAATAGACCTAGGTCTTTAATTTGTTCAAAATTATATGAAATCGCATCAATGTTTTTTACACCATGTTCTTCACGGAATGTACTGGATGGATCAAAGATTCTGTCAATGAGTTTATCAGTAACTTCGTGTCCATTTTCATCCCATACACGATGCCAGTGGAAGTGATTTAAACCAGCATATTTATGGAATAGTTTTGTATCATGTTTATCATATCCTAAAGCTTCATGATTCATTTTATATGAACCTACAGGCACATTACATAGTCCAATAGTACGAGTCCATCCACCCACTTTAATTGCAGCTTCAGTCACCATACCTGCTGGGTTAGTAAAGTTAATTAACCATGCATTGGGAGCAAGTTCTTTCATATCCTCAATGATGTCTAGAATTACAGGAATAGTTCTAAATGCTTTGAAAATTCCACCGGCACCATTTGTTTCTTGTCCGATCATGCCATATTTATTTGGAATTCTTTCATCACGAATACGTGCATCTAATTGTCCTACTCTAAATTGTGTAGTAACAAAATCCGCATCTTTAAGTGCTTCACGACGGTCCAGTGTTAAATGAACTTCCCAGTCTAAGCCTGCAGCTTTAACCATACGTTTTGCCATTTCACCAACAATTTCAAGTTTTTCACGACCCGATTCAATATCCACTAACCATAGCTCACGAACATCCATTCGGTCTTGACGAAGAATCATTCCTTCTAATAATTCTGGAGTATAGCTACTGCCCCCTCCGATAGTAACAATTTTCAATTTTTTTGCCATTTTAATTTCCTCCTTGAGTTACTTATATCTTAATATTACACACCCTGAAACTCAAGTAAAACTTAGACAATGTTGCTAAGTTTCACTATTTCCAAACATTCTTCAAGTGAAGTGAAAATAAATACCATTATAGTATGATATACTAGCCATATGGAGGTATTTTATATATGAAAACACTACTCATTGGTACATATACCAGAAAAACAAGTGAAGGGATTTATCGTATCCAACTCAATACACAAACAGATACATTAGAAAATTTAAGTTTAGTTGCAAAAACTGAAAATCCCACCTATTTAGAATTTGAACCCAAGACCCAAACATTGTATGCCGTCTATCAAGACAAAGATAAAGGTGGCGTTGCTCTTTGGGATTATAAAAATAAGCAAGCAAGCCTAAGACAAAGTATTACTCAACAAGGAGTTCAACCCTGCTTTGTCCACTATGACAACAGAAACGATGCAATCTATGATGCCAATTATCATAAGGGATGTGTCAATGTCTATCAGGATGGCACTCTTAAAAAAACATTTGAATACCCAGAAGGTGCCCATGCACATTTTGTTATGACTCATCCCCATACAAAAGCTCTTTATACCGTTGATTTGGGAAATGATGCAATTCACAAATATGTCGATTTAGAAGAAGTCTCATATTTTGAAACTCCCAAAGGTTCTGGCCCAAGACACCTAGTATTTCACCCAACAGCTGAATATGTTTATGTATTCACTGAATTATCTAGCGAACTAATCGTTTTAAAAGATGGAGACACTTTCGAGGCTATTCAAACCATTTCTACCATACCAGAAGGTGCAATAAAATCAGGTGCTGCCATTCGTATAACTCATGATGGTCGCTTCATTTACGTTTCAAACCGGGGACACGACTCCATCTCTGTATTCAAAGTCAATGATGACTATACTGTTAGCTTAGTACAAAATATCAGCAGCTATGGTGAACATCCACGAGACTTCAACCTTAGCCCTGATGAAAATTACCTTGTAGCAGCTAATCGTGACACTAATAACCTGGTCCTTTACCGCATCAACAAAACTACAGGCGAACTGACACTCATCTCAAAAGATACAGAAGTTCAAGAACCCGTCAGTCTTATTTTTATCGAAGATTAAGAAAAGAGAGAATAGATATGTTTATTGGATGTCATCTATCCTTTTCTAAAGGATATGAGAACTTAGGTTTGGATGCTAAAAAGATTCAAGCCAATACCTTTCAATTTTTTACTCGAAGTCCTCAAGGTGGTCAAGCCCGTCCCTTAGATTTAGAAGATGTAGAAAAATTGAAAAACTTAATGCACGAAAATCAAATGGATCATATTTTAGCCCACGCCCCTTACACTCTAAATGCTTGCTCGGCTAAAGAGAGTGTTCGTGAATTTGCAGAAATTGTCATGCGAGATGATTTATATCGTATGAGTTTCTTTGAGAACAGTCTCTATAATTTCCACCCTGGAAGCCATGTAGGTCAAGGAGTGGAAGCGGGTATTGAAATGATTGTCGATATGCTTAACCGTATTTTAGATCCTACACAAAAAACTATAGTGCTTCTAGAAACAATGGCCGGAAAAGGTACAGAGATTGGAAGAACTTTCGAAGAAATAGCCGAAATAATTGATGGAGTTCGCATAAAAAGTAAACTCGGTGTTTGCTTAGATACATGCCATATTTTTGATGCAGGTTATGATATTGTGAATGATCTGGATGGTGTCATTGAAGAGTTTGATCGCGTAATCGGTTTAGAAAAACTTTATGCAATCCACCTCAACGACAGCAAAAACCCACGTGGTTCACACAAGGATCGACATGAAAAGATTGGTGAAGGACATATTGGTTTAGAAAGCTTTAAAAAGATTATTAACCACCCAAAGCTCAAACACTTACCCTTTTATTTGGAAACTCCAAATGACTTAGAAGGCTATCAAAAAGAGATTGCTTTACTAAAAAGTTTGCGAATTTAACCACTTAGCACAAAAAAACTACATCTTACCTTTGTTTTAATGTAGTTTTTTATTTTCTTTTTGTATAATATCAATGTCAGGAGGTTCCAGTTTGAAAATCAAATTTAAAGAAGATAAAAATCTTCCCTGTGATGAAATAATCATCACTGCCAGCGCATTAACTTCTGAGATTGAAACTTTAATTAAGGATTTAAGAAAAACCTCCATCAAAGCAATCCATCGAGACAGCGACATTATCCTAAGCTCAGACGAAATTCTATTTTTCGAAACAGATATGAATGTCATCTATGCCCACACTAAAAATGATAGCTTTGAGACACGGTATAAACTATATGAATTAGAAAATGTTCTCAGTCACAGTTTTACTCGAATATCAAAATCAACAATAGTAAATATTAAAGAAATTTCAAGTATCGACAGAGGACTAACATCCAGTCGTAAAGTATCATTCTTTAATTCTGTGAAAGTCGTTTATGTTTCACGGATGTACTATCCAATACTAAAACAAAAATTAGATGAAAGGAGTTTATAGTATGAGAAAATCAAAAGATTATTACTGGGGATTTGTGTTTATCCTCATTGGGACCACAATCCTTCTTAATATGGGAGGATATTTAACACAATTTAGTCCCTTCAAGCTTGGCATTTCAATTATCTTCTTATCCTTAGCACTCAAGGGCTTATTTAAAAGAGAATTTACCAGTGCTGGACTTTATACTGCCATATTATTACACATTAACGCTGAAAGCCTCGGTCTAAAAGGCAGTACCTTCGCAATCTATGCGGCAAGTTTACTGATTGGCTTTGGTTTATCAAAGTTATTTAGAAAAAAAAGTAAATTCGGACCCAAGATTTATGTGAATGGTGAAGAGAGAAATATTCAAGACTTTAAGAAAACAAGTACTGAAGAACATGATGGAGATGTGCTTAATTTAGAGAACAATTTAGGATCATCCGTTCGTTATATCAAATCACAGAATTTAAAAAGTGTCTTGATTGAAAACAATCTTGGTTCTTCCACCATCTACTTTGATAAAGCAATTTTTGTTGATGGAGCTGTGATTAGAGTTGAAAATAACTTAGGAAATACAAAACTGTATTTTCCTGGAAACATCAACTTACAAAACACACTTTCTGCCTCTTTAGGATCCATCCAAGGATCTGGAAGTTTCCACAATAGCAGTGATTACCCAACAGTTTTTCTACAAGGTGAAGCTGCTTTAGGTAGCATCGAAGTTTATATTATGTAATTTAAAACAGATACGACAATCAATATCGTATCTGATTTTTTATATTGAAAACACTATAAATCCTAAAAAGGCTCCTAGTAAAATGAGTTGTGGGGATTTGGGTTTCCAAATTATGGAAACAATTGAAACTATAACACCAATCATTAGCACTCTTATATCCTGAGTAAGCGATACAGCTAGATCAATCGAAACAGAAACCATAATCGCCAGTGATGCTACACTTAAACCTTTTAAAACTGCTTGGATCCAGGCCATCTCTTTAAGCTTTTCATATAAAGGCGCTAAGATTGCTATGAAAAGAAATGAAGGAATAAAAATACCTGCGGTCGCTAGAAGACTCCCTTTAACACCACCCAAAAAATATCCTACCGCTGTAGCGGTTGTGAATACAGGACCGGGTGTTATTTCTCCAATCGCAACTAAATCAATCAACTGCGACTGAGTCAACCAAGCTAGTTTATGAACTAGCTCAGTTTGAAGAAAAGAAATTAGAACATAACCACTACCATATAAAACGGCACCTATCTTTAAAAAACTAAAAAACAACACTGAGAAACTAAAAGGTTCAACTGCCAAAACTTTACTCTTACGTGATTTAAAGTAATAGTATAAGCCCCCCAATAGAAGAACAACGAACTCAGAAAGTCCTAAGAGAATCATGATGCTAAAAATTACTAGTAGAATCATCATCTCATTATTTTTTATAGTCTTTTTTGATAGTTTAAATACTGCCATGCTAATAATTAAAAAGATGCTGGGCAACATTCCTTTAAATATATTTTGAAATTGTGGTACTTGTTGATAGCGAACATAGAACATCGTTAAAAACATTACAATACCTACTGCAGGAACAATAAAACACAGACCAGCTGTGACCAATCCCAATAGACCTGCCTTCTTATATCCAATCATAATAGCCATCTCTGTAGAATTAGGACCGGGAATCAAATTCGTAAAACTTAACATATCTAAAAACTCTTGGTCCGTAAACCAAGCTTTTTTATCAACTACTTCTTCACGCATCATCGCAATGTGTGATGCAGGACCTCCGTAGGCAAAAAAACCTAACTTTAAGAATAAACGCACAAGATCTTTTATCATATACTCTCCTTCTTCAAGATTTTATCACAGATGCATAAGAGATTCACTTGATAGTCTCAAACTACATTAAAGCTGTCCTAAGACAGCTTTTCAATTGCTTCAATAATTGTGTCTATGGAAGCCATCGCTCCCTTACCGACATCTTGACAGGCTAATAAGGTCGAGCGAGGCTCTATAAAATGGATGTCTTGTGACTTCAGTTTTTCTATATTTCTTTGTACAATGGGATTTTCATACATGCGCGTATTCATCGCTGGGGCAATGAACATCGGCAACTCATATCCCACAAGTGCTAGAGTACTAACCATATCATCTGCTAAACCGTTAGCGATTTTCCCAATAATATTTGCAGTAGCAGGTGCTACTACAATACAATCCACCTCTTTAATTAAGTCGATATGTTCAATACGATTAGGGTTTCTTTCTTCCATCACATCCATATGAACTCTATTTTTTGACAAGGTCTGCATTGTCAGTTCTGTGATGAACTGGCTTGCTGATTGCGTCATAGCAACATGCACATTGTGTCCCCGTTTACGAAGGTTATTTGCTAGATCCGCAGACTTATATGCCGCAATACTTCCCGTGACCATTAATAGTATATTCATCTTAGTTTCAACCTCTCTACAATTGCCATAGCAATCTCTTGTTTAGTATCATAGGTATCATAGTTCCCATTTGCCTGAATCAAATGCCCAACATGCTCATCTTGATTAATGTGAATTAAATCATTCGCAAGAACATAATCAGCATGACTATCTTTCATTAATTTCATACCCGCATCAATAAGCTCGTCTTTTGAAACTCCACTTAATAGTTTAAATCCAACAAGTTGCGTATCTTTTTGAAAGTCTTTGACTCTTTGAATCACCTTAGGTGCTTTGGTCATTAAGACTGCCAAATTTTCTGTTTTAGAACGAATCTTCTCATCACGGTTAAAATCCTCATCAAATTCGTATAAACTATCCAAAATACGGTCTTTATCTAGTTTTTGCGCTAAATGTTCATAACTTGTAACCGACTGAATCATATAATCACTGACTGCCATTGCAAAAATGACCACGTCATATTGGTGAGTTTGTAGTAACTCTGCCATCACCCTATCTAAATCACGAACACTTTCAATTGGATGTAAATGGACATGCCGTTGTGGTACTAAAGCCTTCTTATTATATACATAATCAATTTGAACAGATTCATCAATAGAATCTGCAATGAGTTGAGCAAGTCGTCCTGTTGAGGTATTACGAATTTCTCTTACATCATCAATTTTTTCAACAGTTCCTCCTGCAGTTATTAAAACACGCATGTTGATCACCTCTTTTCTTTATTATCGTATCTTATTAAAAAAAAAACAAGGAGATGCCTTTTATTTTGTGTACTTCTTCTATATTAGTTTTTTTTCACTTAGCTATTGCATAATTATTGAGTCCTTGATATAATCATTAAGCAACACACATTATTGCGCGTGTGGTGAAATTGGCAAACACGCTAGACTTAGGATCTAGTGCCGCAAGGTTTGGGGGTTCGAGTCCCTTCACGCGCACCAATTAATTTTGTCGAATTTTTTATATTTTGGAGCAAACTGCTTTCTCAAGAGAAGGCAGTTTTTTTTGGTATATATAAAAGGAGGAGAGACGATCGAAGCATTTCTAGAACACTTTGGTATAACCTACCCCGATCTGGAAGCCTGGTACAATGCAAAAAAATAAAAAAAGACCCTGGGGTCTTAGGTTTATTGAATGTTGTTACAGCAACATTTAATGGGTCTATAGTTTCCAGTAAATAAGTTCAGGCAGAACCAAAGTAACATATAGAAGCTTCAAGTTTTCACTTAATGCTTCTCGTTTTCAGTGTACCCACCGGGAAAGAGGCCTCTGTGCTTAAGTTATACATCGAAACTAAAAAAAAGTAAATAATTGACCATCAAAATATATATATATATAAACATCTCGGCACACCGAGGATGTTAAGTTAACTAAGGAGTAGCGCCTATGAAAGACTTCAAACATTACTGTGACTTACAGATCATCAGAGACTTACCATTGATTAATGAAAATGAAATTATTGCTTCAAGTGCAGCAATAGATTTAATTGAAACTGAGTGGAATGAATACATTTCAGCTGGAACAATGGCGCGATATCAGTATACAGACCGTGAAAATGGTAAGAAATATGAGCATCGTTTTGAATATACATTAGAAAAATTAATACCAACATCTTTAACTGTGGATGAATTAACTCAAATCGCTCAAGAATTTATGACTGAGCTTTTAAAAGGGGGCAAAAAGGGCTCCTGGATTGCAGAAATAAAGACACGTGGACAAGGTTCTTACTTATTCTTCACTATAGTACTTGCTAAGAAGTGTAAAAATGCTAAAGAAATTCTAAGAATGATATTTTATATTGAGATCATGTGGTATAGTAGTCATGGTGATGTTTCCTTTCTGATTTTGTCTTCAAACTAATCATAATTGGAAGCATCACTTTTTGCTAGATATGGTCTCACATCAATTGTAACTCTACAAATGTATTTCTCAATGCTGATAAAGATATTTTACTACCCCTTTGTTTTAGTGTATAATTTACGCATCTAATACAGCTGAAAAACTAGAGAAAGGTCGCGCTTATGAAAAAAACACTTACCTTGATTCTTTTATCTACCATAATGTTCTTTGGAACTTTGACCACAGTGTATGCAGAAGATGACTATGCACGTATAACGGAACTTGACTATAAGGCGGTTGTAGTTGATGAGGAGAATAGTCATGGTAAAGTTGTGATTACAGAACGTCTGACTTTCGATATTCATGCGGCAAGCTCTTATAATTTATTTTGGGAGTTATGGCGTGTTCTTCCTGAAGAGTATGTTGATGGAGTAAAAGTGGACTACAAGGTGAATTATGTTAAGGAAATTAAGGCAGATGGAACTGAAGTAACTTACGCTGAAAGTCCGCAGCTCTACTGGTTTGATTCGGACTACATTGATGTTGATGGCGGCTTGGGACCTGAAAAGTGGTTTCACAGTCCTGGACCGTATGATGATTACTATTACTTTGAGAGTTTGCTATTTTATGTAGATGGATTATATCGAGAAACAGTCGTTTTCGAAATCCAGTATGAAATGAATAATGCATCTTTACGATATAATGATGCTTCTGAACTTTACCTTGCTTTATTTTCTGGGGAAGATACCCAACACCTTAAATCATTAAAAGCTCAAATATTGATCCCCAGTGATAAAATGCCAAAAAGTGGCAATTATGATGCCTATACTTATGGTACCAATGCTGAATCATTTGATTTTGTTGAATCGGATAGTCTTAATCCTGGATTCCATACTTTTGCATTTGAGCTGGATGAATCAAAACTTCAATTTAAAAAGTATAATCAATATATAGAGTTTGCACTCATAAGCTATGGTGAGGATAAACATATCTTTACTGAAAATGCTTCAATTAATGACTATTATCACTCCGATATGCTCCAAAGCATTCAAAAAGCACAGAGTGATTTTGAAAAGCTACCACTACAAGCCCAGAATAAAAAACGAAACATCCTAATCTTTTCGATTGGCTCTGGATTGGCTGTCTTTGCGCTAGCGATCTTCATTCATCAATCGATGAAAAAACGGAATCCCCTTTATAAACCCAGCCAGGATATTCTCTACTTCAGAGATATCCCAAGCGAACTAGACGCCAACTTCGCAAGACGACTGGTCTTTAGTAAATCACAAAAAACTGATGATACAGGTGATGGCTATTCTGCTGCATTGTTAAGCCTTGCTTATAAGGACTATCTTGAATTAGAGCGAATTAGACCTGAGAAAAGCTGGTCACAAAAAAATACAAAAATTGTTATTCAGTCACAAACTTTTGAAAACAAGAAAGCTTTAACAGAAATTGAACAACGATATTTCCAATTAATCTTAAGACATGTTAAGGATAATGAAATTTCACTGGATACCTTCCAAGACAAGGTCTCTAAGGATTATGAATATACTGAGTCATTCTTAAACTCTGTCAAATCCAGTTTAAATAAATATGGTGTGGAACATGCTTATTTCCAAAAGGCCAACTATAAAAAGCCACGTAATAGTCTACAAGGATATGCTTTAGCTTTTGTTATCGTGGGGATACTAGTTACAATATTAGGCAATTTATCTATCTACAACACACGGGTAGGTTGGGCCTACGGTGGATATTTCTACCTTGGCGGTGCCTTTATGATTGCTGCACTTTATTTACTCGTTGTATCTCGTAAGTTCATCCTCTTAACACAGTTTGGTGAAGATGAATATGCAAAATGGTATGGCTTGTATCATTTCCTTGATAGCGAAACCTTAATGAAGGAACGTGATGTTCTTGATTTAGTGATTTGGGAACAGTATTTAATTTATGCTACTGCTTTTGGAATCTCAGATAAAGTTATTAAAGCATTGAAGGTAAGAGTTCCTGAGGAAGTCTTACGTAATAGTACCATTTTATACAATCCAATGTTTAGATCCAGAGCCTTCTACCACACAAGCTCAAGATCGTTCCATTCCGCAACTCGTACAGCTTCATTTACCTCTCGTTCTGGAGGTCATGGAGGCTTTGGTGGTGGCGGCCGCGGAGGCGGTGGTGGTGGCGGCGGTCACTAAAATACATTCAAAACACCAAATCCCATAATAGTTTATGAACTCTTAAAAAAGCACTTCAATTTTGAAGTGCTTTTTAATGGAATTTATCTTTTTTAGGAGGTTTTTTAAGTATCATGACTTTCGCATCACACAGCCCATCACTCCATAAGATTATCATTCCTTTTTGTTGGAACTTATAGAAAATACGGGCTAAATCACGATTTATCTTTTCTCCAATGACTAGTATCTTATCAATATTTTGTTGAAAGAAAAATTCAGCAGAAGGAATATCCTGATCATACAAGTCCCAACTATTATCATAAATAGAAGCGGATACTCGATATCGCAATAAGCGAGTACTGTCTAATAAGAATACTGGTCGTGCATCCGGTTTCAATTGAAAATCCTTTAAGTAGGATGCCCCCCAATAAAGTAGATTTGTAATACTCTTAGTATCCACTAAGGCTCGCGCATTTTTTTGCGCTGGTGTCGCATTAAAAAGCGCTACGGGTTGAAAACCTTCCTTTGCATAGGCAAGACCTTGCAGGACACTTTCAGTGCCGGGCAAGTCTAAAAAGACGGCTGTTTTGACATCTACTTTATCTGCATTAGTCATTTGCGGAACTAAACCATGATAATAAGCATTTGCATTCTCAATATTTAAAAATGAGACGGGTCTTACCCAAGGACTCCAAATAGAATCTTTAGGCGCCCAAATTTTATACACATCAATAGCTTTCATTTTCTTCACCTTCAATCAGTACTGGGATATCTGCAGCATAAGAATCAATACGAGGACTTTCACTCATACGACAGTAATAACCCGCGGCCTTACCATTAACATAATATGCTCCAATACAGATATGGTATGCTTCATTTTTTTCATCTTTAATAGGAAGGCTGTTAAATTTTTTCTGTACTATATAGTGTTTTGGCTTCTTTTTGACATCCTTAATAATTTTTTGGAATTCATCTTCCTTACATGCTTCTTGAATACTTATATTCTCACCAACTCGACCCCATACCGGTTTGTAAATATACCCTTCCTGTTTTTGGTAATCCTTTACTGATAAAGTGTGGGGCAATAAGCGACGCCATGTTGGAAGTTTAACTCCCATCGACTCTAAATCATCCCATATTAAAGGAAAGTTTTTGGATTGGGCATAAATTGCGATGGGGTGATTGCAAGATAATGTTGTTGTGCTAAAATATCCATCCCAATACTTAGGCTTTATATCTACTACCCACTCTAAAGGATTAAAGCGGATAATCGCATCAACTAATCCGTCATTTTGATCTAAGATACTGTAGGCTTGGTTATTTTTAAAGCGGACATGATCTGCAGCAGCATAGATAATCTCATACCCTTCTTTTTCCAACTGGTCCCCCAAAAATTGCATCACCTGACGATCATCACTATAAGAAGTACAGTGCACCATCATAATTCGTCCTTTGCCTTTGATGCGCTCCATAATCTCTGGAATAATAATAGAATGAAAACTCTTAATTTGATAGTTTTCTTTAGGGAAAAGGGCTTTAGCATATTGGGGCATGATAGAACTTTCAGCAAACCCCCCAGGTACATCACTATTTACTTCACTGATAGCCCAGCCACCCTCGACAACTGGATGAAAATCAAATCGCATTAATCGAACATGGGCTTTCGCATCATAGTTATCCATACTACTGAGGTCTTGTCTTAGTTTTTTGGGTAAACGTAGTTTTTTTGTCAGTTGTGGATGATGTTGAATAAACTGCTCTGCAATTTCCGTTTCTTCACCTAACAATTCTACTAGTTCACTAAGTTCTTGATGTTCTTTTTGTGTTAAGACTAAAACATGCTTCGCAACTGTCCCATTATCTAAGAATTGCGGGTCCCATTTATAAGCTTTAAACATGACATTGAGTCGATAATCCTCAAACATGTTTTCAGGTATATTTATAAGTTTCATAACATATCCACCTCCAATACATCATAGCCAATTCTTATATTTTTTACAATTATCATATTAAATAGACTTCAATTGTATTTTGGAACTAACTGTGATACTATTTTTTCAACAAGGAGAAGATGCTTATGCCTTACATTTTAATAGGATTATTAGTTTTAGTTTTAGTTTTTGTGGTCGTAACCTATAATGGTTTAGTTAAACAAAGAAATATGGTTTCAAACCAAAAAAGTCAAATTGATGTTGAACTTCAACGCCGTTTTGATTTAATCCCTAATTTAGTTGAAGTCGTTAAGGGATATGCAGGACATGAAAAAAGCACTCTAGAGGCTGTAGTGGAAGCACGTAATCAATATGTCAGTTCAAACAATACAGGATCCGCCTTACAGGCTGATGAGAGTTTAACTTCTGCTTTATCAAGACTTTTTGTATTAGTGGAGAATTATCCTGATCTCAAAGCGAACTCTAACTTTTTAAATCTTCAGACAGAACTTGCAAATACTGAGAAGAAAATTGCTTTCTCACGCCAGTTCTATAATGACTCAGTCTATAAATTAAATAATAAAATTGATATGTTTCCATCCAATATCATCGCATCATTATTTGGTTTTAAAAAGGAAGATTTCTTCCAAACTACAGATACAGAAAGAGCCAATATTAACGTTGAAATATAGTATAACTTCTAACCCAAATTAGGGTTAGAAGTTTTTTTTATATCTTATAATTAATTTGTGTTATTCTATCATTAAAGGAGGTCTCACTATGAATCCAGATATCAATACATATATTTTACAGTATGAACCCCATATTCAGCAGGTGCTAAGAAAGATTGAGGCAATGGTTCATGAGCTTGCCAAGGATAGTGAAGAAAAAATTAGCTGGGGCATGCCCACCTATAAAACTTCAGAAGGGTTCTTTCATTTTAGCGCCAACAAACATCACTTAGGAATCTATCCTGGTCCACAAGCAATCCAAAAATTTGCCCCAGAATTTGATCACTTAGGTCTTAAACATCAGAAAGGTTCATTGCAATGCCCCTACAACAAGGACATTCCTTATGATCTAATCCGAAGGATTGCAGTGTACTGTCTTTGCCCTAAGGATGCATACTCTCAATAAACCAACGGCTTCTTTCTAGGAAGATATTTCTTTCTTGATTTTGGATGCGACAGCGATAGCGCACCCCAGAACCGCCTACTTGGGAATGAGCTTGTTTAATATCCAATATTTTATCTATTGGATATTTTTTATGCTCAAAAACAATGATTAAGGGGCGGATTTGTCCATACTGATCGATATGCGCCACAACATCAATATATCGCTTATACCATCTCACTTATAGGAACCCCCTACTGGAGGGTTTAAAATTTATAATTTCCTTGTTAACGATGACACTGGCCCGCTTAATAATATCAAAACCATATTTACTACGGATACTCTCAATTGTATTTTCCAAATCATAAATTTTCTTGTTTTCAAAAGAGTCCTTAAAAAAATCCAATTGATAACTATCTTGCTTTATACGGAGCTGTGAAACTTTGATACTGACACTTCTATAGGGAGGAGAAAAATGGAATTCTTGCTGGATTAAGTATAATGCTATATCCATAATATCCTCAACAAGATCTGTATACATGTTTAACTTTTTTTGTCTAGATATCGTTTTTAGCTGCACATCCCTTAAGCTGACACTAATCACACAGCCTTCGAGTTTTTGATCTTTCAAGCGAGAAGCTACCGACTCAACAAGTACATATAAAACATGTTTCACCTCCATGTAATTCTCCAAGTTTCTATGGGGTGTTACTCCATTACCCACTGACTTTGGCAGCCTCTTCTCTACTGAAACTTGGCCTTGATCTAAACCATTAGCACTAGCCCAAAGCGCTTCTGCAGTTTTTCCAAGAAGCCTTTTCAAGGAATGCATGGGTGTATTGGCTAAATCGCCTATAGTATAAATATTACTTTCATTTAACTTCTTTTGCGTTTTTTTTCCTATATATAATAATGCTTCAACATTTAATGGCCAAACTACACTTCGATAGTTCTCCTTGGTAATAACATGAAATCCTGAAGGTTTGGTCATATCCGATCCTAGCTTCGCAAAAGTTTTAGTAAAACTGACTCCAATGGATATAGTCATGCCATACTCATCAAGAACACGATTTTGAATCGTTTTACCAATCGATTCCGCACTCCCAAACAATAAAGTAGAATCACTCACATCAATCCATGCTTCATCAATTCCAAAGGATTCTACTTTATCGCTATACTCACGATATATGTCTTTTATTTTTTCACTATAATAAACATAATCATCATAATGGGGTTGAATAACACAAAGTTCAGGACAGTAATTTCGTGCTTCACGGAGTGTTTGTGCTGTTTTAATTCCATACTTTTTAGCCAGTTGATTTCGTGCTAGTACGATGCCACTGCGTGCTTTTTCATTACCACCCACAACCATAGGTACTTTACGCAATTCAGGATACTTCATCTCTTCAATTTGAGCATAACAATGATTAATGTCGCAATGTAAGATTCTTTGTTCACGCATTTTATCACCTCTTTAACTTAATTTTATCGTATTATTTGCATTTATCAAGTGTTTTATGCAAGTTTCATACTTTCATTGATTTACAATTGCGTTAGCGATATAATAAAACTAGGTGATAAGATGACATTACAAGAGCTTATAGCAATTTTTAGAGACAAGCACCAATATTCATTAAATGACATTGCTGAATACGTTGGTGTTAATGTTTCAACCGTTTCT
The DNA here is from genome assembly GCA_964653415.1 of uncultured Erysipelothrix sp. Lineage (GTDB taxonomy): Bacteria > Bacillota_I > Bacilli_A > Erysipelotrichales > Erysipelotrichaceae > Erysipelothrix. The sequence continues at coordinate 16,224 of CAZZFJ010000004.1, forward strand.
CGTTGGGAAAATGGATTAGTAAAGAATATCAACTCTGAAAAAAAGGAGCTCCTGTCTTCTTTATTTCAAATTGATGTTGAGGATTATTTGAAGCATCATTTTTATAAACCTGTTGTTGGGGTTGTTAAAGCAGGATATGATTACTTTGCTCACCAAGATATTGAAGCCTATGAAGCTGTTAGTAAACTGGATTATGACCGAAGTGACTATTTTCTTAGAGTTAAAGGGGATTCCATGATTGGCTCGCGAATCTATGAAGATGATTTAATCCTAGTAAAAAAAGTCAGTGATGTCGATAGTGGATCACTAGCAGTTGTTATTATTAATGGTGATGAAGCCACCGTCAAGCGAGTCATCAAAAAAGAAAACATGTTGATACTTGAAGCCAGTAACCCAAATTATGAAACGCGGTACTTTTCTCAAGAGGAAGTTGAAACTTTACCCGTTCAAATTATTGGTAAAGTACTTCATGTTAAAATGAATATCTAAAAAAAGATCACTTTTTAAGTGATCTTTTTTTATCAAATAATTTAAAATCATGCTTCAAAGATTGGTATACTGCCGCAATGGGTAAACCCATAACGGTATAATAATCCCCTTCCATATTCTCAATATAGATGGCTGCTTTACCCTGAATGCCATAAGAACCTGCCTTATCTAAGGGCTCCTTAGTTTTAACATATTCTCGAATTTCATAATCACTCATGGGATAAAAAGTTATGAAGGCTGACTTTTTGAAGATACGCTTTTTCTCTTTTGATATCATTGCTACGGTAGTGATAACTTCATGTTTCTTTCCTTGAAGTTTTTTCAACATTTCAAAAGCATGATCAATCGAATGTGGCTTACCTAAAATATCATTTTCAAATATGATACTGGTATCCGAACCAATCACTATAGCATCGGGGTGTTTATCGAAAACCTCTTCTGCTTTCTTTTGAGCAAGCTTTAATAACTGCTCAGTAGGTGAAGCATTAAGATCGAGTATTTCATCATTAGAGGGTGCAATCACATCAAAAGGATAGTCAATAAGTTTCAATAACTCTTGACGTCTTTTTGAGGTACTGGCTAAAATAAGCTTTTTCACTTACTGTCACGATTACGAATGAAGACCAACTTAGCATTACTATTTGGAGTCTTTCTTTCGTCTATATGAAACTGGTTTAAGTCTTTGAGTAAAGGTGTCAATTGATAATATCCATAGTTACGGGGATCAAAGTCAGGGTATTTTGTTGCCAAGTGATTTCCTAGATCTCCCATATAGAGGTATCCTGTATCATCTGCCTTTGCATTGATACTTTCTTTGATCATAGCTACTAATTGATTTCTTGATTTTCTATCAATTTTTTCATGGAGTTCATTGGTCTCAACCAGAGTGATAATATCCATATATATGAATTTATCACAGGCTGCGATGAAAGCTTGTGGTGTTTTTCTTTCACCAATCCCAATCACATAACGACCCGCTTCCCGTAAACGAATCACAAGTCTAGTGAAATCTGAATCACTGGATACAATACAAAATCGATCTACATTATCCTCATATAATATATCCATCGCATCAATAATCATAGCAGAGTCAGTAGAGTTTTTCCCTGTAGTATAGGAGTATTGTTGAATGGGTGTCAGTGCATTTTCTAAGAGCACCGATTTCCACCCAGACGCTTGTTGGGTCGTCCAATCCCCATAAATTCTTTTAATAGTGGGTGTACCATAGTTCACGATTTCACTGAGTATCCCTTTAATATTTTTATGAGATACATTGTCCGAATCGACCAGTACCGCTACTCTTTGTTCTTTAATGTTTAGCATTTGTTGCCTCTTTTCTGTTTATTATAAATTTAATTCCTTGTTTTTGATTGACCCCTGCAATTTGATAATGATAGTTTGTCACAACGCGATTTACAATTGCGAGCCCCAGACCAAATTGTCCTTTATCTCCCATTTCGTAAGGTTGGAAGAATGTATCAATTCTTTTCTGTGATACTTGTTCTCCATCGTTGTAAATGGTAAAGAAATGATCCTTTACTTCTATTTCGACTTTAGATTTTGCATAACGTATCGCGTTATCTAATAAATTCTCTATTACCACACGCCATGGCTCTTCTTGTCCATTAAAAGCATCGCCCTGGGCTTCATATGTGATTTCTATTTCTGGGCGTATGAGTTTATTGGAGAGAATGACCTGCTGGATAATGGGTTCTAAATGAACCACTTCATCCCTGTCAATTTTTTCATGTGTCATGTAATCCATGCGATTGAGCATGAGTAAATTATAGATTTTTTTCTCTAAACGCTCCGCATGTTCGATGATAACATCTACAGATTTTTCTAAAGTTTCATAAGGATAGATGCCATCCTTGATGGCTTCTGAGTAGGACTTAATCGTTGCAACTGGTGTTTTTAAGTCATGAGAAATGTTTTGTAGCATTTCTTCTTTTTGAGCTTGTTGAAGGGTTAGTTCATCTTGCATTTCAATCAGCACTTGGGCTAACTCCCCAATCTCATCCTGACGATCAATATTCAATTCTGCCTCTTGATGATCTTTTCTCTTTTCTATGTATTCCTTAATTTGATTAAGGGGGTGAATGATTGAACTCACCCAATATAATAACAGTAAAAAGACGCCCCCTATAACCATTAAAATAATATAAACAAAGGTATTTAACAAACTCGTTTTATATTCATTATGATACTCAATTGGCATGATGGTTACTATTTTTGTGCTTTCATTAATTTTTTGCATGGATACAAGACTTGATTTGTCATATCTAAAATCATGAACTGTATGAGATGGTAAAAGTGTAAGATTCTTCTCAATCGTTGTGGATATGCCAGGATAAGTCTCATCTAAATTTACATTCGTTGAAATCAAGGGTACCGAATCTTGTGTATAAATAATATGAACCATACTTGAAACTTCCACACCAAAAAGACTGGTACCGGTTTTCCCCAGCAAATAGTTTTCAATAACGCCTTTTTGATTCTGATGGATTATATTGAACATTTGAGCATCTACAAATGTATCCACACTATAAGTCATAAAACCAAAAAAGAACGATACTAAAAATATTGACAATGCAACAACCATTAAGAAGAGTTGTTGTGTCAGTGGAATCTTTTTAATAAAGTTCTTTAAATGTTTCATCCGAGTCTATATCCAAATCCATAAATTGTTTGAATGTTAAGGTCTGGCATCTTCTTTCTTAATCGTCTTAAGGTATCATCCACAACGCGATCAGATCCAAAGTAATTGGTTTCCCATACATGAATTAAAATCTGTTCACGTGTGAATGCAATTCCTCTGTTTTTTACAAATAACATAAGTAGGTCAAACTCTTTTGTGGTGAGTTCTAGTACACTGTCATCTTTAATTGCTTTTCTTTGTTTTTCATCAATGATATATCCATCAACCTCGATTTGTACATCCTGATTGTAAACTCGCTTGATAATATTATTGACACGAAGGACCAACTCTTTAGGTGAGAAAGGCTTTGTAATATAGTCATCACTACCTTTTTCTAAACCAATAATACGATCAAACTCCTTATCTCGAGCCGACATGAAAATAACTGGTGTGGTTGTAGAATAAGCGCGAATTCTTTCAATTAAGTCAAATCCACTTTTATCATCTAACATTATATCCAAAATCCACAAATGTACATCATCGTCATGGATATGGGCATTAGCATGCTCATAGGTCAAATATGAGCGCACCTCATAACCAGCTTGTTCCAAATAACTTTTTACAAGTTCATTTAAATCTTTTTCATCCTCAACGACATTAATGACATATTTCATGAAAATCACCTCTTATAGATTCTTAATAAGATCTCCTATTTCTTGCGATAAGCGAGTACACAATATATCTGTTTTTGCTTCTACCATCACCCGAACCATGGGTTCAGTACCAGAAGCACGGACTAAGATTCTTCCGTTTTCTCCCAAGAGGGATTGTAATTCTTCAATTTTTTCCTTTAGCATGTCACTTTGCATAACTTCATGCTTATTATCCACATAGATATTTTCTAGATGTTGTGGAAAACTAGCACATGATGCAGATAGTGAATGTAGGTCCATATTTTTATCAATAAGGATCTCAGTCAATTTTAAAGCTGTGAGGATACCATCACCTGTGGTCGCATAGTCTTTTAATAAGATATGTCCTGATTGCTCACCTCCTAAGAGGTAATCGTTATCAAACATTTCCTTTGCAACATGGCGATCACCTACATCAGTTGTGATGACTTTGATGCCGGATTTTTTCATTGACTGTAAAAAACCCAAATTAGACATGACTGTCGTTACAACGGTATTCTTTTTCAAAAAACCTTTTTCTTTCATCGCATTGGCTAAAATATAAATGATTTTATCACCATCGACTAAGTTTCCTAAATGGTCACTTGCTAATACGCGATCAGCATCGCCATCAAAGGCAAATCCGACATCAGCGCCAGACTTTACCACTTCGTTTTGAATATAGGACATATGCGTTGATCCCGCTTTATTGTTGATATTGATACCATCTGGTTGATGATTCATTGTGATAACAGTGGCTCCCAAATCTTCAAATATTTTTTGGGCACTGGTAGTAGCAGAACCATTTGCTAAATCGAGCACTATTTTTAAGCCATCTAAGCGAACGTCTATAGTACTTTCAAGTTTTTGAATGTAAGATTGTAATCCTTCAGGATAACTTTTGATAAATCCTATATCCTTTGACATTTCTAAAGTAATTTCACCACGAATATACGATTCAATTTCTCTTTCAAGTGACTCTGGAATTTTTAATCCAGTATCACTAAATACTTTTAAACCATTATCATGGTAGGGATTATGACTTGCTGAAATCATTACTCCACCTTTAAATCCTTTTTCTTTGATCACATAGGCTAAGGCAGGTGTGGAACAAACTCCCATTAAGTAAACATGTCCACCCTGAGATGCAAGACCAGATGCTAAAGCATGCTCTAGCATATCCGAAGATTGTCTTGGATCTTTTCCGATCACCCATCGTTGGTCTTTAAATTTATAAGCTAAATATTCACCCACTTTTAATGCTAGAAGTGGTGTTAATAAGACGTTGGCTTCCCCCCTAATACCGTCAGTTCCAAAGTATTGTTTCATTGTTACTCCTATTCTATGATATCGACAATGATGGATTCTTTATTTGTTTTAATATTAAGCAATGGTAATTGCTCATCCAGATAAAGTTTTAACTCTTGCTTGTTCCCAATGACAATGTCACGCATATTAACATATACAATAACATCACTAGGATCAAATTTATCAATATTAGTTTGTGTTCCTCTTACTGTAAGACTGGTTGTAAAATCGGCTTCACTGCTCGCTTTAATCTTATAGCCATGAATATTGCTTCGATATACAATTTCTACATCTTCATACACTTTTTCAACCATATCCGCTAGTTTTACATCAATACTTACCTTAGAGACACTACCGTGTTTTACTCCAGCTGGCAATGTAATATTGTGTGTCAGTTTTCCAGAACTTAAGCTGGTAGCTGGAATGGTCACGACAATTTCATCGATTGCATCTAAGACTGATTGTTGGCCATAAATCGTTATCGCTTCATGATCCATAGTAATAGAATCGACTGCTTGTTTATTGGGTATTTCGCCTTCAAAACGAGCATAGATTGGAACTGTCTTATTAGGTGATGAAACCTCTACAGTAGCTTTAACCACTCTTGGAATCACATCTGCATTTTGCAATCTTTCACCTTTTTGGTTATAGGCAACAATAATTGCTTCTTGATCAAAGGTCATGGTTTTTCCACCAACATCAATTAATGCCTTAACAAAAGCAATCTCATTTAATGTTTCCTTCGAAGCAGAAATAGTAACATCCCGTGTATCCAAGCTTACATTACCCAATACATATTGATCTGCAAGTTTATCTTGATTAATAAATTCGTATGAGAGTGCCATTGTTTTTGTTTCCTTGATGCGAATTGTCACTTTGGCAGATGCAGGGACAACGGTTGCTTTTACACGAGAAGATACACCCACAGGAACATAATCTACTTGATGAGTTCCCTCACCCAGTGTTCTTAAATCAAGCTCTGCAGTAATCTCTTCTGGTTCAACAACGATAATATCCGAATAATCTCCAATAATATCTACACCTACTGTTTCTTCAATCCCTATGACCTCATACATTTCACGATTGTAAATTGCATTAACTGTAACATTGGATAAGGATTTTGCTTGTACAACAGAATCTTGACGCTCTGTTGAAAAGGTTAGATATACTAAAATAGCAAAGGAGAATGCAACAATGCGTGCATATTTAGGATTAAAAACAATTCGATCAAACCAAGCACTAAACCAGCGGAAAGCTTGTTTTAAAACTTTTCCAATACTGTCTGTTACTGCACTAATTTTTTCGGTTTGTCGCGCAATACGCTCCGCTATTTCAAGTTTGTCTTCTGTTCTTTTTTTATCTTTTTTACTCATGTGTATCACCTTCACTTTCTTCGGATACCTCAATATCCTCCTCTAGTGTTTTTCCGCGACTGGTGGCACTCTTAAGAGTGTCTAAGTCAACATCAATTTCTGGTTCAACCTTATCTTTACGATCTTTTCTAAACAACTTGCGTTTGTCTTTTTTCTCAGGTGTTTCTTCTGAATCTTTTTTCTTTTTAAAGATGGAACTTAAGGAATCTTTATCCGAAGCATCATCATCTTTCTTTGTTCGAGTAAAGAAGCCCGGTAAGAAATTCTCATCTTCTGATACTTCTTCAACTTGAAGTGGATCCACGTTAAATCTTTGAAGTTTAAGTTTCTTGGTTGTTCGTAACTCAATCTTGTTACTGATTTCTGTTTCCGTATTTTGGATAAGTGCGCTCAGATAATCTCTCAAACTATTTTCATCCATTTCGGTTAACTTACCATTTTCTGCTACAGAAATTGTTCCTGTTTCCTCAGAAATTACAATTGTAATGGAATCAGTAATTTCAGATACCCCGATTGCTGCACGATGTCTTGCACCATATCGTGGTGGTAAATCTAAGGAGGTGGTTGGGAAATAAGCTGATGCACAAGCAATGCTATCCCCTTGAATAATTACAGCCCCATCATGAAGCGGTGTTGTTGTCACGAATATTGACGTTAACAAGTCTGCAGTTACCGATGAATTAATGGGTGTACCCGTCTTGATAAAATCTGCCAAGGAGTGTCCTTGTTCTAATGTAATAATTGCTCCTGTTTTGCTCTTAGATAAGCTAACACTAGCCTCAACCAACTCATTGATAAGCTTTTCTTTCGCATTTCCTGACAAACTATGTAATGAAGAGAAAACAGTAGTTTTTCCTAATCTCTCTAAAAGTCCACGAATTTCCTGTTGGAAAATAATAGCAAATAAAAGCATTCCATATTGAATTGCAAAATCAGCTAATGCTAAAACAACTTTCAATCCAACGTAATAAGCGATGAATCGCACTAAAATAACTAAAACAACGCCCTTAAATATTTGAACCGTTCTAGAATTATTTCGGACAACTCTTAATGTGTAATAAATTAAAACCCATACAATAAGAAAATCAATCAAGACATTGATAACTCGTAGTATTGCTTCTAATGTTGATATATTTAGCGGCATAAAAACCTCCTAGTCAAACTTATTATATCACAATTATGTGATTTATAACTGCTAATTACAATAACATAAATTTCATTATTTTATGCTACAATTCACTCAATATTCATAATTAAAATTGGCTTTCAAAAAGCTCCTTATAAAAACCATTGAGCTCCATCAACGCTTCATGACTTCCCTTCTCAACCAGATGCCCATTTCGCATCACTAAAATCAAATCAGAATCCATGACGGTGTGCAGTCGATGTGCAATAAAGAAACTCGTCTGACTTTCCATAATCTGGGTAAAAACAGATTGAATTCTTTTTTCTGTCAAGCTATCAATACTTGAAGTTGCCTCATCCAATATTAAGATTGGTGCTTCCATAATTAAGGCTCTAGCGATTGTTAATAACTGCATTTGACCCTTAGATATATTTTGACCCCCATAATTAATTTTGGTGTTATAGCCCTTATCCATGCGCATAATAGTATCATGGATGTCTGCTTTTTGAGCTGCTTGCATAACCTCTTCAACAGTAGCATCTTTTTTGCCATAACGGATGTTATCTAAGATGCTCCCTTCAAATAGCCAAGGGTCTTGAAGAACCAGTGCGATATTATGATACAAATTCTCTCGAGTTAAGTCATACAAATTAACCCCATCAATCAGAATATTTCCAGAGTCCACATCATAATAGCGCATCAAGATATTAATCAGTGTGGATTTTCCTGATCCTGTGGGTCCAACAATCGCAATCTTTTGCTTTGATGCCACATCTAAGTTAAGATCTTGTATTAAACTCTGTTTTTTTGAGTAAGAAAAATTAACAGATTCAAACTTAATTTCACCACCACTTTGAATGCTTTGTGTCCCTTGATCATCAATTTCTTTTTCATTTAAAAAGGCAGTAATCAAATCTAATGAAGCTTTTGCGGAAAACACTTGCGATAGATTAGAACTCAGTTCATTAAATGGTTTTGAGAATAAGGTCGAATAACTTAAAAAGGAAGTAAATAGTCCCAAGCTCAAATTCCCTTTTATAATACTCATGGCTCCTACAAGACCCAGTAAACCATAAGAGACATTTTGAACAACTCTGGTTGTGGGGTTACTCAAGGAAGATACAAACTGAGCCTTCCTACCCGTCTTATTCAAATCTGAATTTAAGTTTTCAAATACTTTTTGGATTTCTTCTTGATAATTCATATTTAAAATGAGTTCATGATTTTGAATTACCTGATTCACATATCCATTCAACTTACCAGAAAGTTGCTGTTGCGTTCTAAAATGTTTAATTGAATACTTAGATACCCAATAAGAACTAAGATAAACAAATGGAATTGTTAGAAACACTACAAAGCTCATACCCACATGGATTTGAAGCATAAAGATTGTAGCAGTAACAATAACAACCAACCCCCCTAAAATTTGAGATAAGAGTTGGAAGATGCCATCCAAAATCAAATCACTATCACTAGAGATAAGATTTGTAAGTTTCCCATGTGCATGTTGATCTAGATAGGATTGTGGCAAAACAAATAACTTTTCCTGAACTTTATTTCTTAAATTGTAAACTACATTACTTCCTACAACAAAGGAAATGTAGTTCGATAACCATACGAAGATAAAACTGATGATATAAAGCAATAAAACCAATACCAGATTTTCTTTAACCACCACAAACTGAACATTTTTATCTAACATAGCATCAATAGCACTTCCCAAATAAAAAGGCGTTAAAACCATCGCAAAGTTCCCTACTGTAGCAAAGAGTAAGGAAGTTAAAACCGCTAACTTTTTATTCTTTAATATTTTAAACATGGCGATCACCTTGGGTAGCATGTATATCTTGATACAACTTATTTCTTTTCAAGAGCGATTTATGGTTCCCAGCATCTTCTAAACTACCATTATTCAATACAAATATCGTATCTGCATTTTGAAGAGAGCTGGTACGTTGTGTAATGATTAATGTCGTCATATTCACTGCTTCTAAGTTACTTCTTAACTTACTATCCGTCAAATAATCTAGAGCACTTAAAGAATCATCTAAGATTAGTATCGGAGGATGGCTGGCAAGAGCTCTAGCGATATTGATTCGTTGTTTCTGTCCACCCGATAGATTTTTTCCACCTTCTTGAATGAGGAAGTCCATACCTTTATCTAGAATTTCCTCAGCTTCCGCAAGCTTTAATGCTTGAAGCACATCCACATCTCGCCCCATTGAAACATTACTATAAAGACTCCCCTCTAGAAAATCCGAGGTTTGTGTTGCAAATCCAATGGCATTTCTTAAGGTCTTTAAGTCAATATCTTTAATGTTAATGTCATTAATATATATCGCGCCTTCATCCACATCATAATGCCTTAAAATAAGATGCATTAGTGTTGTCTTGCCACTTCCTGTTAAACCTATAAAGCCAACTTGAGTATTGGCTTCAATCACAAAACTCATATGGTTGATAATTTTTCGATGATCATTAGGATAAGAAAAAGATACATCCTCAAAACGAATACTAAGAACGGGGTCTAAATGAGTTATAGGATCGGAGATGTTTTTTACTTGAGGTTCTGTATTCAACACTTCTTTTAATCGACCCACAGAACTGATGCCCCTTGAAAAAATTAATACTAAGTTCATAAAGACAACCAGTGCTAATACCAGTTGAGTGCAGTAGTTAATAATCGCAACCATTTGCCCCTGTGACATGATTCCATCATCAATAAGTATTGCCCCTTCATATATGAGCAGTAACATCACAACATTCATCAATAACATCGTAAAAGGAGAGGATAAGGTCGTTACAATACCCAATACCTTCTGTTTTTTATTGAGTGTAAGACTTAAGTCTTTAATGATATCTTGCTCATACTGTGAGGATGAATAAGCCCGTACAATTCGCATTCCACTTAAAACTTCCATAATCTTGGAAATTAAAAGATCTAAAGAAACACGAACCCTATCATAATAACGTAGCGATAAAAACATAAAGAAAGCAATCACAATGATAAAACCCGGAAAAAATATGAGTAATGTTTTTGCGACTTGGGGATGAATCTGATAAAGCATAAAAAGCGAGCCTACCATCAACATGGGTGCTCGTACTGCTAATCGTATTGTCATAGCAATCATGACCTGAATCTGATTAATATCAATTATCATACGATTACTTAAGTTCCATTGATTCATTTCCACCAAGGAAAAGCTATTAATTTTATGCATCAAAGCGTTTCGCAGTTTCCCACCCACACCCTGAGAGACAAGTGCCGCATTATATTGACAACTTATTGAAGCAAGATAGCCTAAAATACTCATAATAACCATCAAAAAAACAAGGCCATAAATACGATTGTAATCAAGGTTCTGAATGCCTTGATCTATGAGTATCACCATTACTAAAGGTAAAAGTAATTCTAATACTGCTTCAATAAATTTAAACAATATACCCAACAGGGCTTTTACTCTATATCCTTTTAAATAATGCATGCTCTTTCCTTTCTAATGTCGGTTGAAGCCCGCCACCATATGGTTCAACTCACTTTGAATCTCTAATGTCTCTACAAAAGCCTGGGATGTATAAGTCATACGTTTTAACTTACTAAGCCAAACCTCGCTTAATCCAAAGGCATACGCATAAGAGAGCAGTTCATAATATCTTTGGGGTTCTTTCTCAGCAAACATTTCAATTTGCTTCAACTCTACCAGTTCAACATAGCGTCTTAAACCCAAAACTTGACCGAAAAGATAGGCTCCTTTTTTACTAAGGCGTTTCATACGCGCGACTAAGAATAAAGAAAGGATGAAAAATATTAAAATCAAGCTTAAATGTAAGATGTTTAAATTATATCGAATTCCAAAGATAAGCACAAGAAAGCTTAAGAAAACTAACTCTGCAATCATCAGTAGCATATAGAAGCTTGGTTTTCTTCGGAAGGTCTCAATCATCTGTATATTTGCGACAATTCCAATATAAGTCATCATAGCAATCAACCATAAATACGAATTATCAATGGAAATATCACCTAAAACTATAAGACTCAAGAGTAACACTAGAGTCAAACCGATACTCATTATCCCTTGAATTTTACTGGATGTTGCATCATAAATTGGATAGCTTTTAGTAAATCGTTCTTTAAAATATTGCTTGGCATAATCAATAGCAACATAAAAGTTATCTTTCAGATTTAAACTACTGACAGAATCCCGATTATAGAATATCTCATTGAAGAAACGCATTTCCTCTTGAGATTTTGATTGTAATTCTTTTACTTTTTTAAAGCGCAGATTCTTTCGCCCAATTTCTTCGATTTCTATCACGCCTAAAGAAGCCCAAAAGACAAAAAGCGATACAATACTCTCTGTAGTAAACTCCGACTCCAAAATATAACACAGCTCTGCACTGTTAATATCCTTGGGTACATCAAAATTTACAGTAGTAATAATTGGGTAATCTTTGCCAAATATCATGTAGATAATGAGACAAAGTATAAAGAAAAGGATCATAGAGAGCACAAGACTCAAGCTTACATTATCAAATAATTCACCGATTAAAATTACCAGGATCCTACACCGCCCCCGCCAAAACCGCCGCCGCCAAAGCTGCTGCCTCCAGAACTACCACCACTACCAAATCCACCATCGGAAGAGGATTGAGACTCAGGCACTGAGCTCATGTTGGAATTCATAACCGCAACACTTCTATTGAGGGAACGCGTCATCATATATGGATTAAAGGCTGTACCAGTAGTTGTGGTATACCATGTAGGTTCTTGAATCGCAATGGTTTCAAATTTTTTAGCCCAAAGGTCATTAAGTCCTAAGACATATGCATAAGGTAAAATATTGTAGAAAATGTGCGGAGTCTGTTCAACAAACATTTTGAGTCGTTTGATTTCCGTGGTCTCAATAAAACGTTTTAAGCCCAAGATTTCCCCTAGCCAACGTGATCCTTGAACTGTATATTGAAGGGATGCACAACTTTGTGTTGTGAGTACTAGATAAATTAAACTCATTAAAACAGCTTTTACAAAATTAACGTCATTAAAATATGCTACAGCAAATAGCACCATTGAGCCAACGAGTGCAACAAGGTAAAACCATAGCTTCATGCTGTTTTTCTTGAAACTGACACTATGAATCCATACCATAAGACCCAAAGTCACAACACTCACAATACCTGTTATGATTGCGCCAATGAGTGCAACACTTGCAAATCCTACATTAGAGTAATGTGAAACAAAGCCTGCTAAAATTGCATAGACAAAACTTACTAGTAATCCTACCACTAGAATTACTTGTGATGCACTATTATACACTTTATACTCAGGGTTACTTGTAAAGCGTTTCATGGTTCTAGCGATAGCTTCGTTTATATGTACATAAAAATTGTTTTTTAAGTCATCCACAAATACAGTTTCACGATCTTTAAACAACGCCTCAAATAGTTGAATCTCTTCTTTTGATCCTTGGCTTAAATCTCGATTTTTAATGAGTTCTACAGATTTCTTACTATGTTCAACAATGTTTAAAAACCCTTTATCTGCCCAATAGATAATCAGTGAGACAATGTCTTTTGATTGTAAGTTTCCTTTATAAACCATAGCTACATCCGCACTATTTAAGCCTGGAGGTGCCGTAAATTGAACCGATGTAATGATAGGATTGTGTTTAGTAAATCGCAATCTCAAGAGGATTATTAATATTGAAAACAAGCCACCTACAATAATCGCAATATGTGTAAAATCAAGATTAGGAAAATTATAGTAGCCTTTTTCTAAAGGAATATACACAGTCAATGCATTATCTTGTCCAAGTTCTTTTTGATAGCTTCCTTTAATCGTATTTGTTTGTACATCAAATGTATAATCGATATCGCGATCACCTAAAGATGTTTCAAACTGAATAAGACTACCATCGATTCCCTTATCAAAGTGTATTTCAAAGGTAGTTTGCTTAAATGGAAACTCACCAGTACCTCCAACAATATTCATAAAGAACATTTCTTGCTGATCTTTCAATTTTAAATCCCGAGTTTGAATGGTATACTCATACTCAAAACGGTTCAATCCTTCAAGAAATACCCCTTCAGTTCCCAAACGATAAACAACTCCTTGATCATTGTTGTCCATATCCTCATACTTGTGACTTGTAGACTTAAAGTTACTAATGGGGAAGTAATATGTTTTTGCATCATCTTCCTTGTTCCCTGTTAGTTTAGAGAAGTTATATTTCTCATACTTAACAGGTAAACTTACAAAAATACCTTGTCTTTTTTCATTGAAAACGACATCTGTCTGAGTCTTTACATGGACTTTCCCATCTTGTGATACCTGCATCATCACATCCATTTTTTCGCCATAAACATCTAAATTTTCAGTAGCTGCTTGAACAGGTGTTATAGAAAATAGAAACAGGATACTCAACATAATTAATAATTTTTTCATATTTCTCCTACCTTTAATACGAAAAAAGGGGTTTTGACCCCTTTTCTGATTCATCAGAATTTGACTTCAACAGCTTCACGTTGTGCTACATCGGTAAGTTCAAACATTGGTTCTTGAACAAAGCCAAACATATTCGCTACAATACTGGATGGGAATACCATCGTTTTATCATTGTAAGTACGTGCGGTCGCATTATAGTATTTTCTTGATTGTGCAATCTCAGTTTCAATTGTTTGCAATTGGTTTTGAAGATCCATGAAGTTTTGATTTGCTTTTAAATCTGGATATGACTCTGTTAAAGCAAACAAACGGCTCATCACTTGATTCAACTCGCCTTCAGCTGCTAGTTGCGCATCTGGAGTATTTGCAGAAACCGCATTATTTCGAGCAGAAATAACAGCATCCAAAGTTTCTTTCTCATGACTTGCATAACCCTTGACCGTATTGACCAAGTTTGGAATTAAGTCATAACGTTTTTTCATATAAACATCCATGGTTGAGAAAGCTTCTTTAACTAAATTACGCCCACGAATTAAACCGTTGTATACTCCTACAACATACAATAATCCAAGTACAACAATACCAATAATAATATATACTGCCATGACAATACCTCCATGTCTTAGCTACATAATACAACGTTTTAAGCCTTTATACAAGCTTTATTATCTGCCATACTCCTTCATAGCCTTTTGAATTTGACGGTCCATGGCACGCTCTTTTTCTACCTGACGTTTATCATAAAGGTGTTTTCCTTTACCCAAGCCAATCTCCAATTTCGCCCGTCCATCTTTCAAATATAAATGTAAAGGCAATACGGTATATCCCTGGGCCTGTGATCGATGTTCCAACTGCTTAATTTGATGTTTGTGTAATAAGAGTTTCCTGTCACGGGTTTCATCGTGATTCCATACATTGCCATGACTGTATTGACCAATATGCATTCCCTTAACAATAGCCTCACCATTTCTTATTGAAACAAAGGCCTCCTTTAGTTGCACCTTCGCTTCACGAATCGCTTTAATTTCAGTCCCTAAAAGTACCAGACCTGCCTCAAAGCTGTCCTCAATAAAATAGTCATGGTAGGCCTTTCTATTTTTGGCGATGCTTTTTAACACGTCTTCTTCCTCCTTTTGAAGATTTACTTTCTCTTAAACTAAAGATGACCTCATGATCTAAGGTATCTACGGACTCAACCTTTATCTTGACAGCTTGACCTAAGCTGTATACTTGTTTGCTTCTTTCCCCTACTAAGCGATGTGTTTTAACATCCAGTGTGTAAAAGTCATCTTTTAATGTGTTCAAAGGAATCACCCCTTCGACAGTATTAGCCAACTCTACAAAGATTCCAAAGTTTGAGACTCCTGAAATAATACCATCATATTTCTCATTGATTTTAGACAACATATATTCCGCTTTTTTCATTTTCTCAACTTCACGTTCTGCATCTAAAATGACTCGCTCTTTCTCTGAGATATGATTGGCTGCATCTTCAACTAAAAGATGGTCTTCTTTGAAATCATCAAAATTATGTTCGAAGACATACTTTCTTAAATTTCGATGGGTTAGAAGATCTGAATAGCGTCTAATAGGCGCTGTAAAATGAGAATAATCTGTCAATGCTAAACCAAAATGTCCTAATGGCTGTGCAGCATATCGGGCTTTTTTCATTGAGCGAAGCATCAATTTAGATACTACTAATTGCTCTTCACGCTTATCAAAATACTTTAATACTTTTTGCAATTCGCGCGGGTGAACTTCACTTAAATTACCACGCATTCTATAGCCTAAAATAAGCAAAGTATGGGCTAAATCCTTCATTTTATCTTGGTCGGGCTTTTCATGGACACGATAAAGTACGGGTAATTCTTGATAGTGTGCATATTTTGCCACAGATTCGTTGGCAGAAACCATAAAGTTTTCTATCATCTTTTCTGCCTTACCTGATTCTCTAGCAGTAATATCAAGAATGGTATCATCGCTATCGACTAAGAACACCGACTCACTGGTTTCAAAGTCAATAGACCCCTCTACCCCTCTTTTACTCTGAAGAATATCAGCACAATGTAACATCATTTTAATCATTTCAGTGACTTCACCAAAATCGTCACCATCATTGATTTCTGCATAACTCATCCGTCGTTTGGATTGAATGACTGAAGGATATATTTCATAATTATATATTTCACCTTCAAAATCAATATCCATTTTACAAGTTAGACATAATCGATCTTCATGAGGAGTCAAAGAACAAATGCCATTGGATAACACTTGTGGTAGCATTGGGACTACACGGTCCACCATATAGATAGAAGAAGTTCTCGCATATGCGCTTTGATCAATTGCACTATCCTCTTTAACATAATGTGAAACATCCGCAATATGGACATATAAGCGATATCCTTGACTCAAAGGTTCTAGGAATATGGCATCATCCAAATCTTTAGCATCTTCCCCGTCAATGGTAATCGCATATTGATTGCGATGATCTATACGCCCGTTTAAGTCTTCTTTTTTGACTTCATGTTCAACCGCTTTAGCTTCTTCTAAAACAGATTCGTTAAACTCTGTCTCTAAATCATGTTCAAAAAGCACCGATAAAACATCCACTCCAGGTGCATCTTTCATCCCTAAGACCGATTCAAGCGAAACATAAATAATACCCTTTTTAACTTCAATTATTTTTGCAATAATTCTTTGATCTACAATCGGCTGAATATTGTTAGGAGTAAACTCAATGGTGTTGGGTATTTTTCGATCATAAGCTTCAAACACAAAGCGCTTTTTAACAAGCTTCAAGGTCCCTAAAAGATATTCACGCTTTCTTTTGACAATATGTTCTATGGTTCCATAAATTTTTTGACCATGACGGATCCGAACTAAGACTAAATCTTGATCTAAAGCATCCTTAAAATCTTCAGCCGCAACATAAACTGCATCACTTCCCTCGCCTACAAAAGCAAATTTGCCACGAATGACACGAAGTTTATCCATTCTAAAATGGATATTATCCAAGACGTATAGCTTATCTTCTATAATAAGTATATCTTTAGCCTCAACCATAAGATCCAAGACTTCATGAATTGTAGATGCACTTAAAGACAGTGATGTTTGTAGATGTTCTACAACAGTATTCACTGCCTCTTCTTTGATATCGCGATATAAAACTAGTTTTATATCATCGTAATTTTTTTCGTTTTCTCTCATAATACCTCGATAAAAAAAACCGCATGCAGCGGTTTGTGTCTTATTTTACAATCAAAACTAAAATAACGAGTACAAAATACAGAATTCCCGTTGCCATTGTTAAATTGGAAACGACCTTTTCTGCACCACGTTCTTTAGTATTCGAAAATAAATCTAAACCAGAGCCTCCAGTGAAAGCGCCAGTAAAACCTTCTGACTTACCCCCTTGTAATAGGGATAATAAAATTAATAATATTGACACGATTAATAGAATTGTTTTCATAATAATTTCAAGCCTTTCAAATAACATTCTAATAGTAACAAATTATAAGGAAAAATACAAGATAAGCGTCCCCAAATCCCTTTATATATCATAGTAAAACTCAAGTAAATCACGGGGTTGACACTTCAAGGCTTCACACACTGCATTGAGTGTTGAAAAGCGAATCGCTTTAACGTGTCCGTTTTTAAGTCTTGAGAGGTTAACCTCTGAAATATTTGTTTTTTCAGATAACTCTTTTAAACTCATTTTTCTATCTGCTAAAATCCGATCTAATCTTACCACAATCATGTTATCACCTTATTTACAGTATAACATACTTTAACGATTATCGATAAATTTTTAATGGATTACTTTGTGAAGTTTCTTCACAAGATTCTTTTTAAGCATTTGCTATTGATTCTTAGGAGATATTTTTTTATTCTTAAGCTAGCAATATAAGGAGACGATAAACCATGGAAAATTTAATCATTTTAAAAAGAAATAATCAGAAAGCCAGTTTTAATGGTGAAAAGATTGCTGTAGCAATTAAGAAGGGTTTTGACTCCTTGGAAAACCCAAAATATAATGGAGAAGATGCCAACAAAGTCTATATGGCAGTGCTTGAAACCATCAAACAAAGCTCATCAGAGGAAAAGTATATTTCAATCGAACACATTCAAGACCTCATTGAAAGAGAATTATTACGCCAAAACTATATTGATGTTTATGATTCCTTCTCTTCTTATCGCACCCGACGCAATGAGTCTCGTAAAATTTTCATCTCAAAACAACACAAATTCTTAAAAGCCATCGAAAAACTCAATCAAAAAGAGGCATTAGAAGATGATGCTAAAAGAGAAAATGCGAATGTTGATGGCAACTCTCCCATGGGCATGATGTTACAATTTGGATCTACTGTCTCTAAGGAGTTCGCAAAAGCTTACCAAATGAGCGAGGATTTTTATGAAGCCCATGATTCAGGACAAATTCATATTCATGACTTAGATTTTTTACCCATGGGTACTACTACATGTAATCAAATTGATTTATCAAAGCTTTTTGAAAATGGATTTTCCACCGGTCATGGTCATTTAAGAAAACCCAACGACATCATGTCCTATGCTGCCCTTGCTGCTATTGCAATTCAATCCAATCAAAACGATCAACACGGCGGTCAAAGCATTCCTGCATTTGACTACTACATGGCACCTGGCGTACTCGCGACCTTTAAGAAACAGTTTAAACAAAGAGCCTACGATTTCTTAGATGTTGTTGACTTACTGGATACTGTTGATTTTGAAAGCATCGTCACAAAAATTGATGCGCTGGATTCCATTGAAATAGATTTAGATGATCTAAAATTAATGAGTCAAGATGGTGTGGTCCAAAGCATGATTGAAAAAGCCTACCAAAAAGCGCTACAAGTTACAGATCGAATCACCTTTCAAGCCATGGAAGCGTTCATTCACAACCTCAATACGATGCACTCTCGTGCAGGGGCACAGGTTCCTTTCAGTTCCATCAACTTTGGAACAGACACCTCATTTGAAGGACGCTTAGTCCTTAAAAACTATCTCTTAGCTTTAGATGATGGTTTAGGAAAAGGGGAAACACCAATCTTCCCTATCTCCATCTTTAAAGTAAAAGAAGGGGTCAACTTCAATCCTGAAGATCCAAACTATGACATGTTTAAATTAGCTATTAAAACCAGTGCTAAACGATTATTCCCTAATTTTTCATTCATTGATTCACCTTTCAACTTTGAATATTACAAAGAAGGACAATATGAAACAGAATGTACATATATGGGATGCCGTACACGTGTCATGTCAGATGTTACAGATCCCGAAGATCAAACAGTTGTTGGGCGTGGTAACTTAAGCTTTACTTCAATTAACCTCGTGCGCTTAGGTATTAAGCATGGGATATTAAATCATGAAAAAGCCGACTTTGATGGTTTCTACAAAGAACTTGATCATTTAATGGAATTAACAAAAGATCAACTCTTAGAACGTTTTGAAATTCAATGCTCTAAGTCCGTCGCAAACTTTAAATTTTTATTAGGTCAAGGTGTATGGAAAAACTCCGAAAAACTCAAACCCAACTCCAATCTTAAAGAAGTCTTGAAGCACGGTTCTTTATCTTTTGGATTCATTGGCCTCGCAGAATGTCTAAAAGCGCTTATTGGTAAACACCATGGTGAAAGTGAAACAGCTCAGAAATTAGGACTTGAGATTATTTCCCATATGCGTGCCAAAGCCGATGAATATGCAAAAGAATATAACTTGAACTTTTCACTCATCGCAACACCTGCAGAAGGATTATCGGGTCGTTTTGTTGGGGTTGATCGCTCAATATTTGGTAGTATTGATGGCATTACCGATCGTGCATACTATACCAACTCATTTCACATCCCTGTTTATCAAGACATTTCAATTGATGACAAATTAAAACTTGAAGCACCTTACCACGCACTTACCAATGCTGGTCATATTACTTATGTGGAACTGGATGGAGATACTTCAAAGAATCTTGAAGCTTTTGAAGAAGTTATTCGTAAAATGCATCACTATGAGATTGGTTATGGGGCTATAAATCATCCTGTAGACCGAGACCCTATTTGTGGATATACTGGAATCATAAATGATGTTTGTCCCCAATGTGGACGCTTAGAGGCTGATCACAACGGACCTGGATTTGAAAGAATACGCCGAATTACTGGCTATTTAGTTGGGACTTTAGACCGCTTTAATGACGCGAAAAAATCTGAAGAAAGTGATCGAGTAAAACACCGATGAGTATTCGACTCGCCTCATTAATTCATGATTCCATCGTTGATGGTGAAGGATTAAGAACTGTAGTATTTACCCAAGGATGCCCCCATAAATGTGTGGGATGCCACAACCAAGCTTCCATTCCTTATGATGGGGGACAAATTTTAGATATTGAAGTTGTTCTTAAAGATATATTAGATCGCGATTTAAAGCGTGTAACTTTCTCAGGTGGCGAACCTTTTGTACAAGCAGAAAGCTGCTACCAAATTGCTAAAGTCTTAAAAGAAAAAGGCTACAATCTTTGGTCATACTCTGGTTATACCATTGATGCTCTTTTGAAACACAAAGATCCTTATATAAAAAAGTTTTTATCACAATTAGATATCTTAATTGATGGACGATTCATCCTTGCAGAAAGAAGCCTGCATACATTATTTAGAGGTTCTAGAAATCAACGCATTATTGATGTGCAAAAATCCTTGTTAGAAAACAGAGCCATTATTGCAAGTCAATATAAAGATCCGCAACTGAATTCAAATAAAAATCGTAGGGCAGAAGGTGTTTTTGTCTAAGACCGTGTTATAATATGTCTAATAGAAGAAGAGGTATTTATGAAACATATCCCTAACGTTTTATCGTTCACAAGAATTCTCATGTTGCCACTTTTCGTCATTAAAGTGCATCAAGGTCATTTGGAACATGCAGGACTTATTATCCTATTATCCGGTATCACCGATTTACTAGATGGCTTTCTCGCACGCCGTTTCAAGTGGACCACTCGGCTGGGTGAGCTATTAGATCCATTAGCTGACAAATTAACACAAACTTGTATTGCAGTCACCTTTATATTCTATATTAAAGAATTTAAAGCGTACTTCACTATTATATTACTGAAAGATGTTCTAATGCTTTTAGGAAGCTATGTATCCTATCGAAAAGATATAGAAATACCGGCAGCGAAATGGTTTGGTAAAGTCGCAACCGCCCTATTTTATGTTACCATGGTCTTAATTATGATGGTCCCTACCCTAGATATCATTGTGAAAAAGACGCTCTTAAGTTTAGTGGTCATCTCCGCAATTTTCTCAGCTGCGATGTATGCCAGTTTACTTCTACCCAATCTTAACATTAGTAAAAAAACCCTTTAAGGGTTTTTTTTATGTTTCTTCAACTAAAAGAAGTTTTAGATATGTGACGTATCAACTCATGCGTTTGGGATCTTTCAAGCGAATTAAATCACTGAGATTAGTAATGGTAATGACATCTTTAAACTCTTTTAAGAAATCATCAAACATACTTGAAGCAACTGCTTCTTGAGGTAAATAACGAATCGCCGCAATACTCACTAACTTTCCTTCAAAAGGCATGATTGCCACATCCACTACTGTTGGAAGATTTGATGGCAACATACCTGCCATTTCAAATGATTCTTCAAAACCATACAAATGATAGACACAACCCTCTTTAAAAACTAAGAGCTCCCCTTCACTCAAATTGAATGCAATTGCGCTTTGTAATGTAAAACTATAGCTCAGTGCTTCATGAAACATCTCCTGAACATTTTCGGGTATCACGGTATGTGCTTCAATAAAGGCATCAACACTGTCCTTGCGAATCAAACCTTCTTCTAAAATATGCAATAACTCTAAATCATTATAGTCAAACATTCTAGTACTCATGGGATGATTAAGGTTAGTAAAAGAGGCAAAGCCTTGAATAAAACGCTTGAGTGGTGAAATCATATCTTTCGAAACAGAAGTCATTTCACTCACTTCCATCAAATCATAAGCACTATCCCCACCAAATGCCCATAAAGGCTGATTTAATAAGAAAAAGCTAATATCAGGGTCCATAGCTTCGTCAAGATTTAAGAGTTTAATATACTGCGAGATATTAGAATTGTTCTGTAGCAAATCATAACTATGTTCCGTAAGTTCATAGATATCTTGAGGTTGAAATCCACTTTCAATCATATGATTCCATACAAGCTTGCTGGTGCCAAATTGTCCATACTCATAATAATCTTCAATATCAAAAGGGTACAGATGGTGTCCATAATTCAAATTCAATTTGTTGACTATGACACTCAGATGCAAAACAACGCCCTGAATCAAAATAATCCCCGATACCTCTAACTGTTTTTGAAGTAGGGGCACTGTTTCAAGGGACGGAACATCATTTGAGTCATATTGATGATCACGATGTTCTTCATAAAATCGTTCAATATAATCCAGGGGCATAATGCCATGAATCTCGATAAATCCTTTGATTATGGTTTGGAAATATTGGGCTTCTTTATATTTTAAATCTGGCTCATAAGTCTCTAAAAAATACCAAATTTCTTCGTTCATAAAAAAATAATAGAGGCCATCTATAACTTTATAACTTTCAAATAAGAAAGTCAGATGAAAGAAATTTATTAAGAAAGCATTGACTGAAGTTTCCACAACAACATTATTTTCCATAAGTTCTGAGTGCACTAGTTCTACAACAGTATTTAACTGGGCGCTAGTTAATAAGTAGGGTATAAGATCTGGGCGCATTGTTAATTGTTCCAAAATTAATTCATGTGCAGTATAACGTGTAATTCGATTGTAATCTATGGGTTCATCGATAAGTTTGTAGTAAGTATCATATATATCGGCTTTATCAATTCGTTTCAATATTTCTTTCATTATTTATCCTCCCTATGAGTTTGATACCATTCTAACACGAAAAACAAAAAGAAAAAAACATGTTTGAAATACTTTTAAGAAAGCATTCATCCATGTCTTTAAATCCTTATTCTGCGTTTTCAATGGCCCCTGTGTAGAGTTGGTAGTAAATACCACCTTTTTCAATGAGGGAATCATGATTACCACGCTCTACAATACGTCCTTTGTCTAAGACCATGATGACATCAGAGTTTTTAATTGTACTGAGTCTATGGGCAATAACAAAGGTTGTTCTTCCTTCCATCAGCTTATCCATACCCTCTTGAACATGTTTCTCAGTTTGAGAGTCAATCGAAGAGGTCGCTTCATCTAAAATTAATACAGGTGAGTTCGCCAAGGCCGCCCGTGCAATTGATAACAATTGTCGTTGTCCTTGAGATAAGGAAGTACCACTGTGCGTAAGAATTGTGTCATAGCCATGCTCTAGATGTTGTACAAAATGATGGGCATTGGCAAGTTTTGAGGCCGCAATGACCTCTTCATCAGTAGCATCAACGCGAGCATACTTGATATTATCACGAATGGTTCCGGTAAATAGATTCGTATCTTGAAGGACAATCCCAAGTGATTTTCTTAGGTCTTTTTTCTTAATGAGTTTCACATCAATTCCATCATAAGTAATGGACCCCTCATCAATATCATAGAATCGATTGATTAGGTTTGTAATCGTTGTCTTTCCTGCCCCGGTAGCTCCGACAAATGCTAATTTTTGTCCCGGTTTTGCGTATAGGTTGATATCATGCAATATCGGTTTTTCCTTAACATATGAGAAGTTTACCCCTTCAAAGCGAACATCTCCTTGAAGTAAGACTAACTCATGGCTCCCACCATCCCGGGGATGTTTCCAAGCCCATATTCCAGTTTCTTCCTTTGATTCAACAATTTGACCTTCAACAAATTTTGCATTAACCAATGTTACTTTACCTTCATCCACCTCAATGGGCTCATCCAATAAAGCAAAAATTCTTTCAGCTCCAGCCATCGCCATAACCACTGAATTTAGTTGTTGCGAGACCTGAGTTAAAGGACCATTAAAGGATCGATTTAAGGTTAGAAATGAAGCAAGTCCTCCAATTGTTAAACCACCAAATCCTTTTACCGTTAAAATACCCCCAACAATTGCGACTAATACAAAGGAAACATTACCCAAGTTACCTACAATAGGCATTAAGATATTGGCGAATTTATTAGCCTTATAGGAAGCTTCAAAAAGTTCATCATTGATTTTATCAAAGGTTTGTATTGCTTTTTCTTCATAATTAAAAACCTTAACAACACGGGCACCTTCCATCATTTCTTCAATATATCCATTTTCTTGACCAATACGTTTTTGCTGTAGAGAGAAATATTTCCTTGAGTGTTTCATGATAAACTTCAGCGCTACCTGCATGATCACAACCATAGTCAAGGTAATTAGGGTTAGTGGAACACTTAAAGCAAACATGGACACCAACACCAATGACATTTGAAGTAACGATTGCAAGACTGAGGGAATACTTTGGGCAATCACTTGACGCAATGTATCCGTATCAGATGTATAAATACTCATAATATCTCCATGAGAATTCGTATCAAAATAGGAGATAGGTAATTTTTGCATATGAGAGAATAGATCTCTACGGATATTCTCCATAGTTCCCTGTGAAATGATCACTAACAGTTTTTGGAACATGAAATTCGCAAGAATACCGATGGTATAAATTCCCGCCATACTTATTAAAGCACGCATTAAGGGATGATAATCTTTTTGTACAGCATCCATTAAGGGAACTACATAATCATCCAGTAAGGTCTTCATAAAGAGTGATGCAGAGACACTGGATAAAGATGAAATAATAATTCCAATAAAAACTAGAACATAAAGCCATTTATAGCTTGAGAAAATATACTTCATTAATCGTTTTAAAACAGACATATCCATACGTGCTCCACTTGGAGCACCGGGTTTGACTCTTTTACTCATGATCATCACCTCGTTTCTGTGTTTCATAGACTTCTTGATACATTGCATTTGATTTTAGAAGTTCTTCATGTTTTCCAACTCCAATGATTGTTCCTTCATCCATTACCAAAATACGATCCGCATCTTCAATTGATGAAATTCTTTGAGAAATAATAATTTTGGTCACCTCAGGAAGAGTTGTCGCCAAGGCTTCACGAATCTCACCGTCAGTTTTCGTATCAACAGCGCTGGTACTATCATCAAGAATTAATATTTTTGGATTTTTTAATAAGGCACGAGCAATTGTAAGTCTTTGTTTTTGACCCCCCGAAAAGTTTGTACCGCCTTGTTCAACTTTGGAGTCGTATTTATCACTCATTTCATCAATGAATCCATGAGCACTTGAAAGTTGAGTTGCATTGATTACTTCATCTAAACTTGCCGACTCATTACCCCATCGCATATTTTCAATGACAGTTCCTGAGAAGAGTACATTTTTTTGTAACACCATCGCAACCCCATCACGTAGCGTTTCCAAATCATAGTCTCTTACATCAACACCGCCCACATATACTGCCCCTTCTTTGACATCGTAAAGTCTGGGGATAAGACTTGTCAGGGTTGTTTTTGAGGAACCAGTGGATCCTAAAATACCAATAGTTTCGCCACTTTCTATTTTTAAATTAATATGATTTAAGACATACTTATCTTTATCTTCATAATAACCAAAAGATACATCTTTAAATTCAATCTCACCATTTGCAATCTCATATACTGGTGACTTTGGATTTACAATACTAGGGACTTCATCTAAGACTTCTACAATCCGTTTTGCGGAGGCTCCAGACATGGATAACATCACAAAAATCATAGACAACATCATTAAGCTGAATAAAATATTAAAGGTATAGTTAAACATACTCATTAATTCTCCAGTAGACATCGCTCCTACTGAGACCATTTGTGCACCAAACCAGCTCAAGGCTATTATGGTGGCATACATTGTAAATTGCATTACTGGTCCATTAAAGACAAGATAATTTTCAGCACGTCTAAAGGTTTTTCTTAGATTACTGGCTGCTTTATAGAACTTAGCCTTTTCATCTTCTTCTTTTACATAAGCCTTAACCACACGAATATTGGAAACATTTTCTTGAATACTTGCATTCAAGTCATCATACTTCGCAAATCCTTCTGCATATATAGGCATGACCTTTACAATCAAAAATGACAAGACAATCCCTAAAAACAGAGCTGCAACTAAGAAAGTCATCGCGAGCTTTGAATTAATGTAAAAGGTCATAAACATTGCTGTAATTAACATCATTGGCGCTCTAACCATCATTCTTAAAGACATCTGATAAGCGTTTTGAACGTTCGTAACATCTGTCATCATACGAGTTACAAGTCCTGAGGTAGAGAACTTATCTAAATTCTCAAAGCTAAAACTTTGAATACTTTTAAACATGCTGCTGCGAATATTTTTCGCAAAACCTGCAGAAGCATAGGCTGCAAAGCTTCCATTTAAAACACCCAGTCCTAAAGAAATAGCTGCAATACCAAACATTAAAGCCCCATAGAATAAGACCGCCTTTAAATTTCCCTTGTTGACACCTTGATCAACAATCATCCCCATTAATAAAGGAAGTGACAACTCCATAATAACTTCCAAGGCCATAATTATCGGGGCCAAGATTGAAGCTTTCTTGTATTCTTTTACTTCTTTTAATAATCTTTTTAACATATCATATACCTCATCTTAAGTTTTTATTCATTTGATCTAAGACATAAAAAAAGACCTCTAAATCTTTTTCATCCACACCTTTTCGTAAAAGTATTTCTACATCACGCATGCGTATTGCCATTTCATCAATCACGGCTAATGTCTTAGGTGTTAATTTAATTTCTTTCAATCTACCATCATGAGAAGCACGCTCTCTATGTAAATAATGATTACGTTCTAAAATATTCAACATCTCAGTTGCCGTTGAGCGACGTATATGTAAATAATCTTCAATATCTTTTTGATAGATGACCTTCTCACTTTGGTGAATAAACATCAATACTCTAACTTGACCATGTGTCAGAGCAATCGCATCTTCAACCCGATCTTTCTCAACTTTATGTTTTAATGACTGCTGAAGTTGACGAATTTCTAGTGTAATTTTCCTTTCCATATTCAAGCCTCCTTATAATGTTAGGTGCCGAACTATATTACACTAAGATTGATAATTTTGTCAAGAATAGCGCTTGAAGCAAAAATAAAAACTAGTCGAAATTGACTAGTCTTTATATGCCCTAAATTTTATTATATTTCACTAAAAGTGATTACTTTTTACCCAATAATCTAAACATATTACGTTTATAAACTTCAACTCCAGGTTGATCAAATGGATTTACATCCAAC
This sequence comes from uncultured Erysipelothrix sp., assembly GCA_964653415.1. Lineage (GTDB taxonomy): Bacteria > Bacillota_I > Bacilli_A > Erysipelotrichales > Erysipelotrichaceae > Erysipelothrix. Next base: position 43,556 of record CAZZFJ010000004.1, read on the forward strand.
ATATATACTGACATAGCCAGTGCTTTAAAGAAGAAGTATACCAAATAACCGAAGTTATAAGCATCCATAGCTTCAATCTCAATTAGGATGTTAGGTACTCCACCAGTAAGCTCATGTGCTTCTAGTGTTCCTTCAAATGCCTTCTGATTAACCCAGTGAAGACTTTTACCTGCAAGATAATCTAATTGATCCACATCCCCTTCATCTGTAGGGAAAATCATATCTGCTTGAGGTGTTTTAACTGTAACTACGGTTTCAAATAATATTTTTGTTCCTTCTTGAACAAATTGACCCACGGAGTGTAGATCGGTTGAGTTGTTTACTGCAGTAGGTAAAAGCCCTTTGTCTTCTTTTCCTTCTGACTCACCAAAGAGCTGTTTCCACCACTCTGCTAAAAACACCAGTTGTGGTTCATAGGAAACAAACATCTCTGCTACCTTACCTTGTTTTTCTAAAATACGTCTTGCGACAGCATAAGTATAGGCTGGGTTTTTTGATAAATCGGGTTCATTAAGATCTAATGTAGCACGATCTAATCCACGCATCAATGCGTCAATATCAATCCCTGCAGCTGCAATTGGCAACAAGCCCACAGGTGTAATTACAGAGAAACGTCCCCCAATATCATCCGGAATAACAAAAGTTTCATATCCTTTTTGATCAGCTAGAGGTTTCAATAATCCATTGGCTTTATCGGTAGTAGCATAAATTCTATCCTTAGCTTCTTCACCATATTTTTCTTCCATAAATTGACGAATCAATCTAAAGGCTAGCGCAGTCTCAGTTGTTGTACCTGACTTAGAAATAACATTTACTGCAACTTCTTTGTCTTTAATATATTCCAATGCACGTACAATCGCAGTGGATGAGAACGTATTTCCTAAATAAAGAATTTCAAGATCCCCTTTATAGTAAGGTCCTTGAATCATTTCAATGGCAGCACGTGATCCTAAATAAGAGCCTCCAATTCCAACAACCAGTAATACTTCTGCCTGATCTTGAATTTTCTTGGCCGCAAGTTTTATACGTGCATACTCTTCTTTATCATAAGTTTCAGCCCAATCGACCCAACCTACATAATCGTTTCCTTTTCCTGTTTTATCATGAATCACTCTATGGAGTCGATTGACTTCATCTTGGTAAGATAAAACATCTTCCGTTAATAACGCATGACTTAAATCTACTTTTACCATCTCTTTATTCCTCTCTTTCATCCAGTGTGGTAAGTTTTCCGCAACACTTTTGAAACCAATATTCTGTGGTGGAAGTAAGGGGCGTTTCATGTCCACTTTATATTGTTTTCTTTTTTTTCTATGAGAGTAATTCAAGGCTTTGAGACTGAGACGAAGTTGCCTGCCGTCATCATCGACATCAATTACTTTCACAATAATCTTTTCACCGGCTGAAACAAAGTATTCAATATCACGTACAAACTCATCCGATATTTCAGAAATATGAATGAGACCAGATGTGTGTTCATCAATTTTCACAAACGCACCATAGGGTTTTATTCCGGTAATTGTACCTTCAATGATTTGTCCAATTTTATACTCTTGATTCATTCAGTGCACCTCTTATCCTTTTCTATTATACCATGCTATAATGAGTTTCCAAGAGGTGAATCCATGGAAACATATTTTGTATTAATTTCTGCAATTATAGCAAATGTTATTGCGCAATTATTAAAACCCTTATTTTATTATTATCGAACAAGCGAAAAGAAACTGGGCATGTTTTTTGAAAGTGGCGGTTTTCCAAGCTCCCATACATCAATGGTCGTTGCACTCACTATTTCTTTAGGACTCAAGGAAGGTTTTGATTCTAATCCTTTCTTTATTTCGACAATCTTTTCTTTAATCACAATTTATGACGCTGCCAACGTCCGTTATTATGCCGGGCAAAACATAGCGATTACCCGTCAACTCATTCGTGATATTGAAGTTCTCACCCAAACAAAACTCTCAGACCCTGTCTATCTTACAAAAGTAAAAAGTGTTTTAGGGCATAAATGGTTTGAAGTTCTTGGTGGCATCGTTCTAGGAATTACGGTCCCCCTTGTGTTATTCTATATCATATATGGGTGATAATATGGAACTAGAAAGAAAGATAATACTCACAATTAATCGCATTCGACCTTATATTCAAGGAGATGGTGGCGATATTGAGTTTGTTAGTTTTGATGAAGATACCGGCGTTGTAGTGGTCAAACTACTGGGAGCCTGTGTGGGCTGTGCTTTGGTAGACTTCACACTTAAGGGTGGTGTTGAGGCCCTTTTGATGGATGAAATTCCTGAAGTTAAAGAAGTCATTACAGAAGAAAGCTATTTATTTGGAACATAAAAATTAAATGTATAAAAAACTAGAAGCTGTTATGCTTCTAGTTTTTTACTTAAGAATTAATTTTTTTAAAGCCTGATATTTTTCCGTTTGATAAAATGTTGTTTGATTATCCACACCAAAGCTGGTAGAGGACAACTTTAAAAATGGAGGTGTTTGAATGCGTTTAAAGCTGGCACCCTGAATTGTTTTTGCAAGCCACTCCAAATCATCCACAAAAGCTTTTGCATCTGTATCTAAATGATATTGAGACATATACATTCCAAATGAAGTATCAAAGATACTCTTATCAAGATACATTTCTAATACTGAACTGACGGAATGATCCATAAGATAGCTTATTAAATGGTCATGATAACCCCACTTAAAAGGATCAAATTGGCCTTCAGAAAGTTCCGCACTGGGTGCAAAATCCCAGATAATTTCATTGGCAGTGACATTGGGTATTAGATTTAAAGGGATCACTTCCATATCAAATGCTTCATTAATTTCAAGTGCAAGTTGTCCCACCTCAAGTTTTGTAAGATCTGCAAGTAAAGATAATGCACCAATAGCATCCCCATAAAGGGTAGCATAGCCCAGTGCTGTTTCAACTTTATTACCATTATTAGCAACGACACCATTTCTTAAACTCGCAACAGACATTAAGGTATGACCACGAAGTCTTGCCTGAATATTCTCATATGCAAGGCCTTCGACTTTATCATAAGATGTCTGATTTAACGCATGTACTGTCGCATCAACCATCTTTTGAATGGGAATTTCCTCAAAGGACACATTGAGTTTCTTCGCAAGGTGATATGCATTTGAAAGTGTGATATCTCGAGTAAAATGTCCTGGCATCGTGACACCATGAACCCGTGATTCACCCAATGCTAAAGTTAATAAGGCTAAAGAAACAGAACTATCCAATCCTCCCGACACCCCAACAATCCATGTTGGTTTAAAAGCAAGGTGCTCTTGGTCAAACATTTCGATGATGGCTAAGATATTAGGTAATATCTTTTGATTGGGAACATTAATGAACTCGATGAGATAATTAGTATCTTGTGTTAATAACTCACTTTCAAAGACATTATTTGCCTCACTTAAGTGATTGTGGTACATCATATAGGATTGACCTTGAAGTCCTTGTACATGTTTACCATCATTATAAATGCCCACTCCCGATACCAAAATTGAATTATCGATGTGTTTGATGCGTACATCATGTTGATAAACTTGTTTAGTAATGTAAATAGTATGACTTTGATGGTGATCCAAACTGACGATATAATCTTCATCATCAATAGGATAGCTAAAACTACCTTCTTTGGGACTAAAGATTTGATCTTCGAAAATCGAAACATCTAAGTGATACTTGTAGGCCTTATCTACTAGTTTTCCCTTGGAAGCCAGTAAGGCTGAATTATAGAGTTGAAAGTCTTCTTGATCATAACTACCCCAAATGATGTCAATCTCTTGAGATAATGCAATAATTTCACGGTTGTAGCTTAGAACCTCATCAATATAATCCTGATTTAAATTTCGTTTGGAGACAAAGATTCCTGGTAAACTAAGCTCACCAAAAATAATTAAGTCCATGTCCTGCTCAATAGCATTCATGATGAAATCTTTCATCTGTTCAAAATTATGTTTGGGATTATTTGAAATAATTCTTATTTGTCCTAAAGCTATTTTCATATTATTTTCCTTTCATTTCCTGTAGAAATCTTGAATAGGCAAAAACACTTGCGGCTCCCTGAGTGCTTAGGGCCATGCGGTTTTTATAATCTAATCGAACCGTTACATCACTCAAATCTAAAATTTCTTTAGACAAACCACGCAAAGCACCACCTAACATAATTAAGACTTTTTCATCAAAGTGATAGCTAGTCAGCTCTTGACTCTTATCATCACGATGGGCGGCAATAAGTGTAAAGTTCTTTTTTAGTTTGAGAAGGTCTTCCTTAAGATCTGTTGATTGTAACCATAGGATATGTTCACTGGCTCCTGCAGAGGCGCGAATTAGTTTTGCTTCATGCTCATAGAAGTCATAATGGGGTGTTATGATGGCTTCAAATCCTAGGGTATAAACCGTTCGAAGAATCTCACCCATATTAAAGGGATCACTTACCCCTTCTACCAGTAATACAGAACTTGCTTTTTCTTGAATATTTGAAACAGTATCGCTTTGTCTTTGCCCTACTTCAATTACAAAACCACCATGGGAACTGACTTGACTTAAATCATCTAAAAATTCACGAGAAACACGTTTCACCTCACACCCTTTGGCTTGGGAGAGGATGTAGCGGGTCTCTTTGTCTTTTTTACTATCAAGAATGTAGATTGTTTTGATATCTCTTTTTCGGGTCTCTAAGATTGCTTTAGTCGCAATCTTTCCCACGACTAAAAAGTGCTTATTCATGGTCTATACTCATTGTATCATAGACTAGATTCTCAAAAGCAAGATGATCTTCTACAAGACCTACAGTTCTAATAACAAATAGAACATCATCAATATCTAGACCGAAGCTTTCGAAGTATAAAGTCGATACTTCTTTCTCTACTAATGTTTGATAAGCATGAATTAGGGAGTATACATCATGCGAATAGTGATGTTTCCCATGCATATCTTCGACGTGAAAATGAGCATCCTCATGATGTGTATGCGTGAATTTCTTTCCAAAGAAATGTATTCCTAACTTGCCAGACTCTAATTCTGGAAGGTTCATTTCTACTTGAGTTAATAAGACTTCATGAACCCCTTGTTTAAGGATGTCTGAAATGGCTTCATGATTTAGGGAATCATCCGCTCTAAAGATAATCTTCAAGTCTAGATTCATCTGTTCTATCGGTTTAATTACTGCTTCATCGGTAATTATAACTTGATCAATACCACCTTCATTGAGCACTTTAATTTCATGAAGCATTTGTGGTAATTCGTGATGCATAAAATCACGATTGAAAAGGGCAATAACAGGAATCTTTTTGTTGCTTTCGATTATTTCTTCTAAGTCATAAACAATAACTTGGGCTTTGGAACCGAAATTTGTTCCCATTAAAACACTGTCAACGCCATTACTTAAATAGTTATCTATTTCATGTAAGGCAACTAAGGGTATTATTTTTTGCATTGTGCATCTCCTTTAAAAAAATAAGATCTTCGCTGTTGAAGATCTTAATCAATATTCAATCAGGCTTATACTTGATGAAAGGCCCAACCACAATAAACTAAGAGAATATCTAAGAAGATACCACTTAAACCTACTGTATTTAAAAGCGTTGTAAATTCTGGAATAGAGAACCAGTTTAGTTGAATACCAAAAATAAATACAACAATTAAAGCAATGACTACTTTTCCAAACCAACGATTATTTCGTTTTCGAGTGCCTGATAAAGAATAGCCAATCACTAATAACATCAACATCAGGATAAACTTTAACACTAAATGGTGTCTTCCTGGTATAAAATTTTGAAGTAAGCTGTATAATACAGCACTTACTATAATAACAATTAAGGATTTCCATGTGTCTTTCATTGTACAACTCCTTCATCATGCTTTAAGGCATATTTGATCCCAATATAATAACCAAGAGATGGAACGACAGTGGAGATTAACCACCATAAAGAATATAGTTGTTCTTCACCAAGGCGCCACATGTAGGTACCATACCAAGGATTAAATAAAATATAAAACAACATAATCTCTTTGTTGTAAAGAGTTTGTGCTAAGAAATACATAATAGCGTATAGGCCTAAAAATATAAATAAGAAAATTAGAATTGGCCATTCCACTACTAAGGATAGTTTTTTCTTTTCTTTAAATACTTTTCCATAGATAAAACCAGCAATTATATAAGATACAAGATCAATCAACGCTAAAATCATAACTTGAAGTTCAAGTGGGAAAGTCTTGGTGTAACGAAAGAGGGGATGTCCCAATTTATTCATTACTAAAAGTACGGCACTCATGCCAAGGTGTATTAGGATAAAGTGAAGTAAAATTCTTCCAACTATCTTTCTTCTTTTCATAAGATCCTCTTTTCTATACCTTATTATAGCATGTTTTTATGACTTAAAAACATACTGTCTCCGAAGGAAAAAAATCGATATTTGTTTTCAATTGCATGAGCATAAGCATGATCAATAACTTCCTTAGATGCAAATGCAGAGATCATCATGATCAATGTTGATTTTGGCAAATGAAAATTAGTAAACATAGCATCAATTGCCTCAAACTCATAGCCAGGGGTAATGAATATATCGCTCTCAGATTGCTCTTGTTTAAATTGTTTGTATTTTTTGAAATTTGTTTCTAAGGTACGCACAGAGGTCGTTCCTACTGCGATAATGCGACGATGTTCTTGTTTTGCAAGATTTAATATATCCGCAGTTTTTTGAGATATCGCATATCGTTCTTTATGCATTTTGTGTTCCTCAAGCCTTTCAACTTTTACAGGACGAAAGGTACCCAAACCTACATGAAGGGTTACAGGTGCAATAATAACACCCATTGCCTCAATTTCTTTTAATAGGCTTTGAGTAAAGTGAAGCCCTGCAGTTGGAGCAGCAGCACTGCCCAATTCTTTTGAATATACTGTTTGGTAACGATTTTTATCTTCAAGTTTTTCATGAATATAAGGAGGCAGCGGCATTTCACCTAAACTATCTAGAACTTCAAGAAAAATACCCTCATATATAAATTTAAAATAACGAATACCCTCCTCACCCAAGGCCACACACTCTGCCTTCAATCGACCATCACCAAAGTGAATCATCGTTCCTACTTTTACAACGCGTGCATTTCCTACTAAGCATTCTGATTGTTCATCATCAAGCTTTAAAATCAACACCTCAACATGAGCTCCAGTTTCTTCTTTTACACCAAAAAGACGGGCAGCCATAACTTTAGTATCATTCAGTACTAAGACGTCCCCTTCTTTAAGATAATCTACAATATCATAAAAATGCTTATCCTCTAAATTAAAATCATCGACAACTAAGAGTTTCGATGATTGGCGATCTTTTAGGGGAACTTGAGCAATCAGTGACTCAGGTAAGTCAAAATCAAAATCTTCAACTTTCATACTAGAACCCCTTATCATTCACATGTTCTATGCCAAACTTTTCATAGACTTCTTTTTTTAGTTCTAAGAAACGATCTTCTTTAATTGCTTCGCGAATATCTTCCATCAATTTCAGTAAATAACGCAAATTGTGAATGGATAGCAGTCGTGCACCTAATCCTTCATTAGTACGATATAAGTGACGTAAGTAGGCGCGTGAGTACTGGGTACATGTTTCACAATCACATGCTGGATCTAATGGACCATAGTCAAATTCATATTGCTTATTCTTTATATTGATGCGTCCAAGAGATGTCATCATGGCACCATGTCGTGCATTTCTTGTTGGTAAAACGCAATCAAACATATCGATACCGCGCTCCACACCTTCAAAAATACCATTGACACTTCCCACTCCCATTAAGTAACGCGGTTTATCTTCAGGGAGATGCTTGACTGAATACTCAATCATTTTATTCATAACATCCTTCGGTTCACCTACGGATGTCCCACCAATAGAGTAACCTGGGAAATCTAACTTTGCGAGTTCTTGTGCATGCCAAGCGCGAAGATCTTCAAATTCTCCACCCTGAACAATTCCAAATAGTGCTTGTTCATCAGGACGTTTGTGTGCTTCTTTACCACGCTTTGCCCAGCGTAATGTTCGTTCAATACTTTCTTTCATATATTCATGACTCGCAGGATAAGGTGGGCACTCATCAAAACTCATAATAATATCTGCCCCCAAATCATTTTGGATTTGGATGGCTTTTTCAGGACTTAAAAAGAGTTTATCACCATTCAAATGATTTCTGAAATGAACGCCTTCTTCAACAATTTCACGCATTTTTGACAGTGAGAACACTTGAAATCCACCACTATCTGTTAAAATTGGGCCTTTATAATTCATAAATTTATGAAGACCCCCTGCTCCTTTAACTACCGCTTCACCAGGTCTTAACCATAGATGGTAGGTATTGGATAATATGACTTGGGATTGGATATTATAAAGGTCATCTGTGGAAACATGTTTTACCGTCGCAAGTGTCCCCACTGGCATAAACATTGGAGTTTGTACTGTGCCATGGGGAGTCTTTAAAACGCCAGCTCTTGCTTTTGAGTCGCTAGATTTATGATTTATGGTTAATTTAATGGGTGCCATTAAGATTCACTCCTTCTTGAATGTATCTTTCTCTCATGACTTTTGAGATAGGTTTTTCTTAATCGAATCGATTGCGGTGTGACCTCAACCAACTCATCCTCACGAATAAATTCTAAAGCGAACTCTAAAGTAATTTGAATTGGTGGAGTTAATTTCATAGTTTCGTTTTTACCATCTGAGCGCATACCACTGGCTTTTTTAAACTTAGTAGGATTCACTTCCATATCCATACTCCGTGCTGATATTCCAATAATCATACCTTCATAGACTTCTGTTTGCGGTGTGATAAAGAACTGTCCACGCTCTTGTAAGTTATAGATAGAGTAAGTCATCGCCGTTCCATTGTCAATGGACACCATGGAACCATTTTGACGTGTGGGGACAGCACCTTTCATAGGTTCATAACCCGATAGTTTACGAATCATAACCCCTTCTCCATGAGTCATATTAATAAAGTCTTGTCTAAAGCCTATTAATCCACGAGTGGGTACTTTCCAGAATTGTTTTACTAAGTTCCCTTTGGTTTCCATATCTGTCAGTTCACCTTGTCTTAGATTCATTTGGGAAATAATTGAACCACTGTATTCCTCAGGTACTTCAAATACAACTTCTTCAATAGGTTCACATTGAATTCCATCAATGACACGAGTAATGACTCGAGGTTTAGAAATCGCAAGTTCATAACCCTCACGGCGCATATTTTCAATAAGAATGGATAAGTGAAGTTCACCACGACCCGATACTTTAAATATATCTGCAGATTCGGTAGGCTCAACTCTTAAACCAACATTGACTTCCAACTCGCGTTCTAGACGTTCTTTAATATTTCTTGAGGTAACATACTTACCTTCTTTTCCCGCAAAGGGAGACGCATTAACCATAAAGTTCATGGACAAAGTAGGTTCCTCAATTGAAATTGGAGGCATAGGTAAAATCTTATCTGGATTATTCAGTGTATCTCCAATTGAGATATCTGCAATCCCAGAAAGTTGCACTATATCACCGCTGTAAGCTTTTTCTACTTCAATACGGTTGAGACCTTGATAAGTATAAAGGTGGGATATCTGACGACGTTCAATTTTTCCATCATTATCTACTACAGAAACCCATTCTCCTTTAGATAAGGTTCCTTGGAAGATTCTACCAATTCCTAATCTTCCTACATAGGAGTCATAGGCTAAAGAGGAAATTTGCATCTGTAGTGCTTCTTCATCTTTATTTGGGTACACTTCTGTGTATTTTAGAATGGTTTCAAATAATGGATTAATATCCTCATTGGTATCCTCAGGGGCATAACGGACAATTCCTTCTCTTGCTTTTCCATAAAGAATTGGAAATTCTAATTGCTCATCACTCACTTCAAGCTCCATGAAAAGCTCATATACAAGATCAATAACCTCTTCAATACGAGCATCGTGTTTATCGATTTTATTAATAAGTAGAATGGGTTTCAATCCCATCTCCAAAGCTTTGTTTAAGACAAAGCGTGTTTGCGGCATCGGGCCTTCTGCACTATCTACAAGTAAAATAACAGTATCGACTGTTTTAATAATACGTTCGACCTCACTTGAGAAATCAGCATGCCCTGGTGTATCCACAATATTAAGTTTAATACCTTCATAATTTACTGAACAGTTTTTGGAATAGATGGTAATACCACGTTCACGTTCGATATCATCACTATCCATGACACGTTCCGCGACTACTTCGTGATCATTAAAGATTCCACGTTGTTTTAACATCGCATCCACTAGAGTACTTTTTCCAGAGTCTACGTGAGCGATTACTGCTAAATTTATAATTTTATTCATGATTACATCATCTCTTTTCATTGCTGTGTCATTATACACTAATTTTCGCAAATAAAAAAGAAAAAAGCGTGTATTCAATTACACTTTCTAAAGCTTTCATGCCTTAAGAGAGTGGTTACGCTTTCATCGTGTTACATGTTTGAAAAAGCGATGCAATAAGTAGCTGTAACAACAGAATCAATCTATTGTAATACTGTATTCATAACGTACTTCCTCATGGGCCTTTAGTTTTTGAATGCCAAGCTTGTTTTCTAAGCTGCCATCTGATCCTTCAAAATCATCGATGCCCATCCAAGGTTCGATACAAACAAAGGGAGCCATAACTTTATCCACATACTTAGACCAAATACCAACGTACTCAAAATTCTTAAAACTAATATGAAGATTTCGTTCCTTTGTATGAAGGGTTAATGCATCCATATTATCATAAATTATCGCATCGTTTTTGAAAAGTGAGCCTTCTATATGAAGTGTCTCAATGGGTTCTAAGTACCCTTCTTGTGTTCCCTTTTCATCCAGTATATAGCGCTTTGATTTTCCGCGTGAAACAAAGCTTATCGTATCTTGAGGCTGTGCTAAAAAAGCAGGGTGAGCTCCAATAGAGAATAACATCTCTTTATCATCAGTGTTCAAAACATGCCACATAACTTTAACTGTCGACTGATCTAAATAATACCCTATTCGCACCTTAAAATTAAAGGGATACATCCTTAGTGTTTCTTCATTCGATTCAAAAACAAACCAAAGACTCTTTTCTGTTTGTGACTCTAATTGAAAGAGGCTGTCTCTTAAAAAACCATGAGAAGGCATTGAATAGGACTTATTTTTATAGCTGTACTTTTGATTATGCATATCTCCTACAATTGGAAATAGCACAGGTGAAACCCGTCCCCACCAATTGGGGTTACCACTCCACATCAACTCTTTTCCTAGCTTCTTATCATAGATACCGCGTAGCTCTGCACCCAAAGGTTGGACATTTATTTTAAAATTTTTATTTTCTAGTATCATTTTTATTCCTTCTTTAAACTGATAAAAGGTCTACATCACTGTAGACCTGTGTCATTATAGATTGGAGCTTTCTACAATACTCTTAAGTAAGTCTGCAGATTTTTTTAAGTCATTTCTTTCAACTGAGCTGTAGGGTACCTCCACAACATCCAATGCACCCTTTCTTCCAACAATCGTGGGAACAGAAATGAATACATCTTCTAATCCATAGTCTCCTGTTTGTAAACTAGAGATTGTTAATATAGACTTTTCATCCCTTAAGATTGCCTTGGCTATTCTTGTGATGGCTAGGGCAACAGCGTAGTTTGTGAATCCTTTTCTCTCAATGATTTCGTATGCAGAGTTTTTTACACCATTGGTAATATCCTCTTTCATGGCATCGGTAAGCTCGATATCCATATCACGGCAATATTGCTCAACCGTCAAACCACCAATAGTTGTCAGGGACCATGTCGCAATCTCTGAGTCGCCATGTTCGCCAATTATATTAGCATGAATGTCTCTGGCATCCACCTTAAAAAGAGACGACAGGGCTGATTGAAACCGTGCTGTATCCAGTACAGTCCCTGATCCAAAGACACGTTCCTTTGGAAAACCAGAGAGTTTATAGGTTATCTGTGCCAAAATATCTACTGGATTGGATACGACCAATAAAATAGCTTCTGGATTGTATTTTACGATTTGAGGAATCATTTCTTTATAGATTTCAATATTTCGATTGACTAGATCAATTCTAGTTTCACCAGGTCTTTGTGGTAAGCCGGCTGTAATAATTACGATATCACTATCCTTAGTAGTTTCATAATCTCCTGCCATGACATTCACAGGTTCTACAAACACACGACCCTGATTAATATCCATCGCTTCACCGACAGCCTTTTCGTGGTTGATGTCGACAATGACAATATCAGTAGCGACATTATGGTTCATCAGTGCAAAGGCAGTTGCAGAACCTACAGAGCCTGCACCAATAATAGAAATTTTTGTTGTTTTCATGATTCTTTCCTCCTACTTTGTATTATATCATAGCAAGAACCGCTATTGTTTGATATCCCTGTAACTTAACTTGTTTTTTATATGAAACATAAACTATACTATAGTTGGTGATAGTATGAATCAATTTTCTGGTTTTTATAAAAAAAGCGTTGCTGAACGCATTCAAATCTTAAATCAAGAGACATCATTTGACTTAAACTTATTAGAAAACTTAACTACTGATGGGGCTGATCATATGATTGAAAATGCAATCAGTGTTTTTGAAGTTCCTTTAGGTCTTGCGCCTGGGTTTTTAATTGATGGAAAAACATATCATGTGCCCATGGCAACTGAAGAATCATCCGTCATTGCAGCTGCAAGTAATGCCGCAAAGATTATTCGAAGTAATGACGGCTTTGTGACTACTATTCATGGGACATTAAAAAGAGGGGAAATTATCTTTAATAAAACAGAAGATAGTATCCAAATGATCCAAATCATAAAAGACAAGTTTGACATTTTGAAACAAATTGCTGATGAAGCCTATCCTTCCATTATTAAGCGAGGTGGTGGTGTATCACACTTTGAGCTCAGAGAGCTAAAAGACTTTATCATTATGGATGTCTTTATGGATACCCAAGAAGCGATGGGTGCTAATATGATGAATACCGTTTTAGAAAGCATTGCCCATCACATCAACGAAAGCTATCAAGTCAGTGCTTTAATGACCATCTTATCAAACTTAACAACTGAAAGTCTAGTTACAGCAAAGTGTACAATTCATCCAAAAATGTTAAGGGGTGGATCTGAAACAATGCACTTAATCGCACAATCCAGTCTTTTAGCCCAACAAGATATCTATCGCTGCGCTACCCACAACAAAGGAATCATGAATGGTATTGAGGCTGTCGTTTTGGCCAGTGGAAATGATACTAGAGCTGTCAATGCAGCACTTTACACATATGCTTCACTGCAAGCAAACAGTCAACCTCTAGCAACATGGAACATAAAGGACGATTTACTTCACGGTAAGATTACCCTTCCCTTAGCTTTAGGATCTGTGGGTGGAATTATCTCCATTCATCCCAAAGCTCAGCTCTTTCAATCAATCACTCAATACCAAAATGTTAAAGAGTTGATGTCAATAGTTGCCTCTGTAGGTTTAGCACAAAACTTCGCAGCATTATACGCCCTTACAACAGATGGCATTCAAAAAGGACATATGGCTCTTCACGCCAAGAACATTGCCCTTTCTGCAGGTGCAAGTCCTGATATTTTGGAAGAAGTGACTTTAAGACTTAAAAAAGAGAAAACCTTGAATATAGAAGTTGCGAAATCCATCATTGAGCAAATTAAAACGGAGTAAATCTTCGTTTTTTTATTTTCTTATCACACTTAAGAACCAAAAAGAATAATTGCTTTAAAATGAACTGACGATGGTGATGTCATCCTCAAATACTTACTTCCATTAGTAACTTAATCCAATGATTTCACACTTTCACGACTTGCATTTTGTGAATGTATGCGTTATCATGTATCTAGCAACTTAAAGGTTAGGTTGTTTATGCTCTATCATTATCTATGAATATAACTTCGCTCCTTTCTCGGTGGTCCACACCCATCGTACCTCTTCGAAGTTTTAGATAATGGAAGCACTATCTCTCTTCTAGAAAAGGGTTTGACTGCCCTTTTCTTTTTTATTTGTTATAATACTCATATGGAATTTACAATAAGACTGATGGATTGGTATGAAAAAAACAAAAGAGAACTTCCTTTTAGAAGCTCCAACAATCCATATTATATTTGGGTATCAGAAATTATGGCCCAACAAACACAAATCAATACCATGTTACCTTACTACGAAAGATGGATTGCTGCCTTTCCAGATATCAAGGCTTTAGCAAATGCCGATATCGAAGATGTACTAAAACTATGGGAAGGCTTAGGTTACTACAATCGAGCTCGTAACCTTCATAAAGGGGCATGTTTTGTTATGGAGAATTTTGAAGGAACATTACCTCACAGTAAAAGTGAGCTCATGACGATCCCTGGAATTGGAGAATATACCTCCAGTGCCATTGCAGCGATTGCGTTCAATGAACCTGAGATTGCGATTGATGGTAACGTGAAACGAGTCATGGCACGCTTTTTAAACTACACAGAAAATGTGAATACAAGAAAGGCTCATGTCTATTTTGAGAATTATCTGAAAGAAAAACTTAAAATTGGTAACGCCCAACCGCGCTATTTTGTTCAAGCCTTAATGGAGCTGGGGGCATTGGTTTATACTCCTGGCAACACTCAGTGCGAAAACAGTCCCTTTAAAGAACTCTGTGCTTGTTATCGAGGGGAGAATGTAGGTACAATACCCTACATCCCTAAAGCAAAAAAAGCCAAAGTTATCAAAATGACTGTGTTTGTTTATATTGAGGATGGTAAAATTTTAATATCTTCTGATGACCAAGATGGCTTAATGAAAGGCTTAACCCGACTTCCACAAGTGGAAGGCCATTTAGATGAAAAACCGCTTTTAACTTTTGTTCATAAGTTTTCTCATATTCATTGGGATATTCAAGTACAACGGACTCATACCATCATGGAAAGTGAGTTTTATAAACTTATCCCCATTGAACAGTTAGATGATTTAGCAATTGTGGGAGCTCATAATAAAATATTAGCTTATCTCATGAGCGAAAAAATACTATAACAAAGGGCTGGTTTTACAACCAGCCCTTAATATTAAGGATCTACCTTAGAAGTTTATTTTTTGTGGACTATAGGTAAATCAATAACCAAGCTTATTCTTCCTCTTTTCTTTTACCCACTGCTACTAAGAGAGCACCCAGTGCTGTTAGTAGGATTCCTGCATTAAGTGCAAGGCTTGGGGCACCAGTTAGAGGTAATATTCCTCTGTCAGGAAGTTTTTCAAATTCAATTTCTACACGTGCGTCTTCATCATCAGCTGTGACAATGTTAACGAGTGAATCAATATCCTTTGTCGTTTCTTTAACTTGAACATCAAATTCTATGATTGCTTTTTGACCAGCATTCAAGTCAATTCTTACTCCACGTGTGAGTGATTCTAGGGAATATGTTTTACCATCTATGGTCATATTTACACCTTGGATATCTTCAATATATGGAAGTAATTCTGATAGAGTATCTTTAACTAGGACGCCTTTTCGATCGACATTTCCATAGTTTAAAACTTCAATTCTGTAGCTGAGGATTTCTCCTGGAGCTGCTTTTTTATTATTGCTTGCATCTGTAACAGACTTGTTGACCAAGAGCATAGTTTTACCAGTTGTTATGGTAGCTTCTGCTTCTTTATCATTAGCTGTTGCAAGATTATCTAGGCGCTCAACTTGTAGTGCATCAAAGTCATCTCTTACTTTTACTGTAAAGTAAATGTTAATCAAATCTTCCGGTGCCATTTCTACAGTGAAACCGTCCACTAAATCTTTTAGCAATCGTTTTTCAGGGTCGCCATAATTTCTTACAATCAGCATTTCTAGTTCACTAATATCATCAATATGAGGAAGTAGTTTATCTAGAGTATCTTGAATATGTACAGTTGCTTCAGTTAGATTACCAGTATTTTCAATGGTGATGCTATAAGCCAATGTTTCACTTGCTTCAGCGTATCCATTTTCATTACTATCTGTTACTGATTTTTCAATGACTAGATTTCGATATCCTGTTGGAATCTCGACATCTGGTGTTTCATCACCCACTGTTACCATATTGCGA